>CAUPYO010000033.1:0-10879 GCA_963515565.1 uncultured Microbacterium sp. | reverse complement strand
AAGAAGTCGCCGTCGACGACTCCGCGCCATCCGTCGCGGATGCCGACGAACTCGATGTTGTAGTTCGTCGTGCCCTTGAGGACAACACCGCGGATGACCGCGTTGAGGCCGGGGCAGTCTCCGCCGCTGGTGAGGATGCCGATCTTCATGTGGAGATCCTTTGGTGGTTCGGGATGTGGGTCGGCGACGCTGCCGTCTTCGACACTATCGCCGGATCGCGGATGGATGCCACCGCATACGCCGTCGATAATCCCGGCCGGTTCACGCCGCGCCGAGCGCCTCCCGCAGCAGATGCATGAGCGCCGACAACTGCACCGAATCGCTCGAGGTCGGGTCGAGCTGCGCACCGTCGAGAGCGCGCTGAGCAAGGCCCTGCTTGGAGTCGATCAGCTCGGCGATCTTGGTGTCGATCGTGTGCGCCGCGATGATCCGCCACGCCGTGACGGGCTCGTCCTGTCCGATACGGTGCACGCGGTCGATCGCCTGCGTCTGCTCGGCCGCCGTCCACGACAGCTCCGCGAGCACGACGTTCGACGCGGCCTGCATATTGAGGCCGACGCCGGCCGCCGTCAGCGAGCACACCGCGATTGCCACATCGGGCTCGGTGTTGAACGCGTCGATGGCCTTCTGGCGGACGATGGTCGTCTGGTCGCCGCGGATCGAGATGGTGCGAAGCCCGGATGCCGCGAAATGCGCCTCCGCAGCATCCATGACGTCGATGTGCTTCGCGAAGAAGACGACCTTGCCGACCGAACGCTGCAGCTGCACGGCGTAGTCCGCCGCGAGGTGCGCCTTGGCCTGGCCGATCTTGCGGACCATCGTGAAGACGTTGTCCGAACCGGCGCCGGCCGATTTGGCGTCTTCGAGCTCGCCGTGGGCGACGAGGCGCACGATGTCCTCGTCGACCTCGCCGATGAGCACCTTGTCGCCGCGCGCTTCGATGATGCGGCGGTACTTGGCGGCCAGACGCGAGCCGAGTTCGCGCTCGGCGTCGCGGATCGAACGGCCGAACTCGTCGTCCAGCTCGACCGGCAGATCGGCGATCAGCTTGTCAGGCAGGTCGGCGGCGACATCCTTCTTCTTGCGGCGGACGATGCCCATCGAGATCACCGCGTCGCGGGCCTCCGGGTAAAAGGCTTTGTCGGCGGGCGTGAAACCCGTCGCGTCGAGCTTCTCCATGAGCTCCGGACCGGGCTTTTCGCCGTTGGTCCACCCCAGGAAGCGCCAGATCGCGTCGAAGTCTTCGACGTCGTTGATCAGCGGCGTTCCAGTGAGCGCGAGCATGAGCGGGTTGCGCACCTGCTCCCGGATGCGGCTGCCCAGCGCCAGCACGTTCTGCGACCGCTGCGAGGTGAGGTTCTTGATGAAGTGCGCCTCGTCGACGACCATGCCCTTCAGGCCCAGCGAGCCGAGCCACGACAGGTGACGATCGAGCACCTCGTAGTTGACGATGAACACATCGGCGAAGGCGTCGACCGTGTCGCCGTCGCCGTGGATCACGGTGGCGCGACGCTGCGGTGTCCACCGCTCGACCTCGCGCGCCCAGTTCATCTTCACGACGTTCGGCACGACGGCCAGCAGCGGGTAGGCATCGGCGATGGATGCCGCGAGCACCGATTCGGCGGTCTTGCCGAGGCCGGGTTCATCGGCGAGCAGGAACGAACGGTGTCCGCCGCGGACGGCTTCGAGGAAGCGCGACTGGTGCGGCATGATCTCGAGCCCCTTGGGCGAGATGCGATCGAACTCCGGCACCGGCGGCAGCTCCATCGAGGCGGCAGCGCCTCCGGCTCCGGTCTCGAAGGCCTTGTAGAGCGGGCCCATGAGTTCCCAGCCGTCGAGGCGACGACGGGCGGTGGACGACGGGGCACGCATCGCGACGTCGGGCGCCAGGAACGGGTTCGCCTCGCGGCGCGCCTCGATCTGCGGCGGGATGACCTGACGCTCGGCGAGCGCGGCGGGAACCACCGGGGTCTGCTTCGGCGCGACATCCGTGATGATCAGCTCGTCTTCGGGCAGTTCGGCACCCGACTCGAGCAGCCAGTCGCGGCGCATGCGCTTGGCGACCGGAGAGGTGGCCTGGTCGACTTCGAGCAACTGGATGAGGGAGGTGTCGCGCGCCGCTGTCTTGGCGAGGATCGTCGCCACGCCGTCGAGCCGCTTCAACAGCTCGGCGCGGGCGGCCGTCGGCGTGGAGTCGTCGGCTTTGACGCGGGCGCGCTCCTCGCGGACGAGGAAGGCGATGACCTGGAACTTCACCCGGTTGGTGGGGCCGAGCTTGCCCTTCTGTGCCTTCGCCTCGACCTCGCGCACCTTGCGGGCGAGGATCGGGATGAGGGGGGCGTCGTCGTCGCGACGTGCGGACGAACCGCGGTGGGACGATCCGCGTCGACGGGACGCGGGTGCGGATGCCGTGGTCGGCATGCTCCTCCTGAGCGTGAGGCGCCGGAGATCCGGCGTGCATCCGGTCGTGCGACCGGTCAGTCGAGCCCACGGCGGACGCCGCGGGTGGGACGAGGCGGTCATGCTCCGGCTGCGGGTACTCGCTTCTGCAAGCTGCGGCGACGAAGGCACATGCCTCACCGCCCAGTGTAGCGCGCCGTCTCCCCGGCCCGCGAGCCACCGTGCGCGAAGGCGGCGAGGGTCAGCGGGTGGAGCGCAGGCGCAGGCTGTTGAGCACCACGAACACGCTGGAGAACGCCATCGCGGCTCCGGCGACCATCGGGTTCAGCAGACCGAACGCCGCCAGCGGCAGCGCCGCGACGTTGTACGCGAATGCCCAGAAGAGGTTGCCGCGGATGATGCGCATCGTGCGACGGCTGAGGCGGATGGCTGTGAGCACCGGGGCGAGACCGCGGCCGGTGATCGCGATGTCGCTGGCGTGCATCGCGGCATCCGTGCCCGAGCCCATCGCGATGCCGAGGTCGGCGCTCGCCAGAGCCGCGGCATCGTTGATGCCGTCGCCGACCATCGCGACGCGGTGCCCGTCGGCGTGCAGACGGGTGATCTCGGCGACCTTGCCTTCGGGCAGTACTCCCGCGATCACCCGGCGGATGCCGACGGCCCCCGCCACCGCGTGCGCGGCACCCGCATTGTCGCCGGTGAGCAGAATGACGTCCAGCCCGAGCGCATCGAGGGCGGCGACGGTGGCCGCACTGTCCGGGCGGACGGTGTCGGCGACAGCGATGACGGCGCGGATGCGGTCGTCCCAACCGGCGACGACCGCCGTCGCCCCGCGGCTCTCGGCGGCGGCGATCGCCAGGAGGGTGTCGCCGTCGAGGTCCGCGCCGAGCACCTCGGCGGCGAACGTCGGGCGACCCGCGAACACGCGGCGTCCGTCAACGACCCCGGTGACGCCGAGCCCGGCGCGTCCGGCGAAGTCCGTCACGGCGAGAGGCTGGGCGGCGAGCGCGGCCACAGCACGCGCCAAGGGATGCTCAGACGCGTGCTCGAGCGACCCGATGAGGTGCGCGATGTCGCCCTGGTCAGCATCGGCGACCGGGGTGACCGCGGTCACCGTCATGGCGCCTTCGGTCACGGTACCGGTCTTGTCGAGCACGACCGTGTCGATACGATCGGCGGCTTCCAGCGCCTCAGGCCCCGTGATCAGCACGCCGAGCTGAGCGCCGCGGCCGGTACCCACGAGGATCGCGATCGGGGTGGCAAGTCCCAGCGCGCAGGGGCAGGCGATGATGATCACGGCGACCGCCGCGGTGAAGCCGGAGGCGATCGATGCCCCGGAGAATCCGCCGACGATCAGCCATCCCAGCAGCGTGACCACGGCGAGCGCGATCACGACAGGCACGAAAACGGCCGAGATGCGGTCGGCCAGGCGCTGGACACCGCTCTTGCCGGCTTGGGCGTCCTCCACCAAGCGGGCCAGTCGCGCCAGTCGCGTGTCGTCGCCGATCGAGGTCGCCTCGACGACCAGTCGGCCGTCGGTGGCGATCGTGCCGCCGGTGACGGTGGCTCCGGCATCCACATCGACGGGCACGGCCTCGCCGGTGATCATGCTCTCGTCGACGGCAGCGCGTCCGCTGACGACGCGGCCGTCGGTGGCGACCTTCTCGCCGGGGCGGACCACGAAAGCGTCGCCGACCCGCAGCTGCTCGATCGGCACGCGCCGCCCGTCCTGCAATTCGACGTCGCGGGCCGACAGCTCCATCAACGCGCGCACGGCGGCACCCGCGCGGCGCTTGGACCGCTGCTCGATGACGCGCCCGAGCAGGAGGAAGACCGTCACGGCCGCCGTCACCTCGAAGTACACCAGCGAGGACGGATCGTGAACGGGAGCGAACAGGCCTCCCTCGTGGCGCATGCCGAGATGGCCGGCCGTGCCGAACACGAGCGCCCACACGCTCCACAGGTACGCGGCTCCCGTGCCGAGGGTGATGAGCGTGTCCATCGTCATCGCACCGTGGCGCGCGTTCGCGAACGTGGCGCGGTGGAACGGCCAGCCTCCCCAGACCACGACGGGCGTCGCGAGAACGAGCGAGACCCACTGCCACCCCGAGAACTGCCAGGCGGGCACCATGCCGAGCGCGACGACCGGCACCGCCAGCGCGGCGCTGACGATCAGTCGAGTGCGCAGCGGGGTCGCGCCCGGGCGGTCTTCGATGTCGTGCACATGGCCGGCGCCGTGCTCGTGCGCTTCGGGGGCCGGTCGACCACTGTGCTGACGGACGTGCGCGTCGTAGCCGGCCTCTCGGACAGCGGCCACGAGTGCGTCGGCGTCGACCTCGTGCGGGTAGTCCACCCGCGCCGACTCGGTGGCGAGGTTCACGGATGCGGAGACGCCGTCGAGGCGCTCGAGCCGCTTCTCGACGCGGGCGACGCAGCTCGCGCAGGTCATCCCTTCGATCTCCAGCACCACATGGGCACGGGATTCGGGCGACGCCGCGGCCTTCGACGAGCTCATCTCGGTCTCCTCTGTGTGCGTCTGTTCGCTGTCAGTTCAGGACGACGGCGTAGCCCGCCTCGTCGACCGCGGCCACGACGTCGCGGTCGGGCACGGGGCCGTCGACAGTGATCGTGAGCGTGCCATCGGCGACGTCGACGGCGATGTCGCTGACGCCGGAGATCTTGCCGACTTCACGGCTGACGGCCCCGGCGCAGTGCGCGCAGGTCATTCCTTCGACGGTGTAGGTGTGCGTGGTCATCCTGATTCCCTTCGCCGCGGGCCCGGAGATCCCTGACGGAATCGGGCCGCTGTTGATAGGAACGATGATACCCCCCTGGGGTATTCCCCGTCCGCGCTGGCGTAGGCTGGCAACCATGTCCACCATCTCCGAGCGCGGTCTCGCCGCGACGATCGATCACGCCATCCTCAAGCCTGAACTGACCCGCGCCGACGTCGACGCCGAACTCGACATCGCCGCCGAATGGGGCGTGTTCAGCGTGTGCGTGCGACCGAGCGACATCGTCTACGCCGTGCAGCGGCTCGCGGGCACCGGCGTGAACGTCGGCACCGTCATCGGCTTCCCGCACGGCACGACCTCGACCGCAGCCAAGGTGGCCGAGGTGCGGCAGGCGCTCGCTGACGGCGCCGTGGAGTTCGACATGGTGATCAACATCGGCGCACTCCGCTCCGGCTTCGACGACGCGGTCGTCGCCGACATCGCGGCCGTCGTTGCGGCGGCATCCGGCAAGGTGACGAAGGTCATCCTCGAAACGTCGCTCCTCGACGACGAGCAGATCGCGCGCGGCAGCCGCCTCACCGAGGCCGGCGGGGCCAACTTCGTCAAGACCTCCACCGGTTTCGCCGGTGGCGGCGCAACCGTCGCGCATGTCGAGCTGATGCGTGCGAGCGTCGGCCCCGAGGTTCAGGTCAAGGCCTCGGGCGGGGTCCGCAGCTACGCCGACGCCCTCGCGATGCTCGCGGCCGGCGCCACGCGCCTCGGCACCAGCGGCAGCGCCGTCATCCTCGGCGAGGCACGTCGTGTGGATGCCGGTGAGCGCGCCACCGGTGCGGTCGACGCCGCCTCCTACTGACGCGAAGAGCCGCCGCCCCGGCGTGATCAGGTGCGAGCCGGATCAGGCGAGGGCGGCACGCACGCGCGTGATGTCGTCGTCCATCTGGACGATGAGCGCGTCGATTCCCTCGAACGCGACCATTCCGCGCACCCGCTGCGTAAAGTGGATCTGCACGCGATGTCCGTAGAGGTCCAGGCCCGTCTCATCGAGGACGTACGCCTCGACCTGTCGGGTCGGCACGTCATCGAAGGTCGGGTTGGTGCCCACCGATATCGCGGCCGGGTAGCGCGTGGTGACGGCGGTGCCGTCGACGCCGAGGTCGACGAGCCAGCCTGCGTAGACACCGTCGGCGGGGATGAAGCCCTCGGCATCCGCCGACAGATTGGCAGTGGGATAGCCCAGCGCGCGTCCGCGCTTGAGCCCGTGGACCACCACGCCCTCGACCGCATGCGGGCGACCGAGCAACCGCGCCGCGCCCGCCACGTCGCCCGCAGCGAGCAGGTCGCGCACCCACGTCGACGAGACACGGCGTCCGCCACCCTGCACGTCGCCGACCACGTCGACGACGAAGCCGTATTCGCGCCCCAGCTCGGTGAGCAGCTCCGGATCGCCCGCTCCCCCACGCCCGAATCGGAAGTCGTCGCCCACCATGACCGTGACGACGCCGAGACTCAGCAGCACGTGCTCGACGAACGCACGGGGCTCCAATGCGGCCAGCGCTTCGTCGAAGCGCAGCACGAGGGTCGCATCCACTCCCGCGGCGGCGAGCAGGTCGAGCTTCTGATCGACGCTGCAGAGCGCCTGCGGGCAGAGCTCCGGGCGCAGCAGGCTGAGCGGATTGCGGTCGAAGGTCACCGCGACCACGCGTGCGCCGGCGTCGGCCGCCGTCACGCGAGCGCGGTCGATCACCGCACGGTGGCCGGAGTGCACGCCGTCGAACTTGCCGATCGCGACGACGCTGGGCCCGAAACCGACGGGGATCTCCGCCGGGTCGTGGAACACGATCACCAGCTGGACCTCCCGTTCGCGGACGCGCCGCCGGCGACCTGCACCGTGGACGGCGTCGCGGCATCCGCCGCCTCTTCGTTGTGTGCCCGCCCACCGCTGCGCAGCCACCAGAGACCGACGAACGGCAGAACCAGGGGCACCCAGAAGTACCCGAAGCCGTATCCCGACCAGACCGTCGCGTCGTGGAGGAACAGTTCGGGGTGCGTGAGGCTCAGCGTGCCGACGATGAGAACGCCCGCCAGTTCGAAGCCGATCGCGATCCACGCGACGACGTACCAGCGTCGGGCGTCGGATTTGACGAGCGCGACCGTCGCGAGGATGTAGACCACGGCGGCGACCGCCGAGAGCGTGTAGGCGAGCGGCGCGGCCGCGAAGTCCTGCACGATCTGCACGAACGAACGCCCGGTCGCCGCGAGTGCCATGATCGCGTAGACGACCACGAGCACTCGACCGATGCCGGTCATCCGGACCGGGCCGGCGGGATCGAGCTGTGGCGAAGTCATGACCTGTCAATGATAGGCGGCGCCGTCCCGGTGGGCGCCCCGTTCACATGCCGGTGGTGGTCCAGATCACCTGCATGCGCCAGACCATGACGGCGACTGAGAGCGCCGCGATGCCCATGATCACCGTGCTCCATCGGCTGCGCTCGAGGAGAGCCCAAATGACGGATGCCGGCGGGATCAGCACCGCCGACACGAGGTACACCCAGAACTCCAGCGCGCTGCCGAGCGGCGGGTTGCCGCTCAGCGGCGCCACGACCGCGACGACGACCTGCACAAGCAGGAGCAGGAGCACCAGCGCGAGGCCGCCGACGGTGAGATCGCTCGGGCGTCGTCCGGCGAGGCCGAGCGAGATCGCGAGGACACCGGCGACGGCGGCGACCGCGACCTGCGCGAGAGCGAACCATTCGATCATGCGTCCTCCGCCATGTTCATCGCGCTCTTCACATCGGCGCCGCGGCGTTCGACGATGCCGACGAGGCGGCCGTCGGGGTCGATCGCGGCGGGGGTGGGAGTGAGGGCACCGTCCAGCCGCTCGCCGGCTCCCGTCAGACGCTTACCGTGACGAAGGTCGCGGGCTTCCTCCGCCGTGACAGGGAAGGCCCCCAACACGGATGCCGCGACGCGGGCAGGCGACAGCAGCGAGGCCTCCGAGGTGATCTCGGTGACGGCGTCGGCCACGTCGAACGGGCCGATGCGCGTGCGGCGCAACGCGGTGAGGTGGCCACCGACGCCGAGGTCGGCCCCCAGATCGCGGGCGAGGGCCCGGATGTACGTGCCGCTGGAGCAATCGACGACGACATCGAGCTCGATCGTCCCCTCGCTGCCGCGTCGCTGGGCGGTGACATCGAACCGCGAAACGGTGACGCGGCGCGCGGCGAGTTCGACCTCCTGGCCGGCGCGGGCCAGCTCGTATGCTCGCTTGCCCGCGACCTTGATCGCCGAGACCGTGCTCGGGACCTGGTCGATCTCCCCGGTGAGCGCCGCGATTCCCGCGGCGATGCGGGCTTCGGTGACGGCGGCGAGCGCCGCCGCATCCGCTCGGCGAGTCTCCGCCCCGTCGGCGTCATCGGAGTCGGTCGACACTCCGAGGCGGATGGTCGCCTGGTAGGTCTTGCCCAGGCCGACGATGAAGGTGAGCAGTCGCGTCGCGGGTCCGACGCCCAGAATGAGCAGACCCGTCGCCATCGGGTCGAGAGTGCCGGCGTGGCCGATCTTGCGAGTGTTCAGCGCGCGCCGCGCACGGGCGACGACGTCGTGGCTGGTGAGGTGCGGCGGTTTGTCGACGAGCAGGACGCCGTTCGGGGCGGCGGGTGACGCGGGCATTGCTCCAGCCTAGGCGCGCACGACTGCGCCGAAGATCGGGTGCACAGGCCATCGAGGGCCGAGACGTAGGCTGGTCGAATGCCCGCCCTCGCCCCCGCGCTGATCGCGTGGTACCGCGAGACGGCACGCGATCTGCCCTGGCGTGCGCCCGGTTTCGGTGCCTGGGGCGTGCTCGTCAGCGAGTTCATGCTGCAACAGACGCCGGTACAGCGCGTGATCCCGCTGCTCGAAGCCTGGCTGGCGCGGTGGCCGACCCCAACCGCCCTGGCCGACGACTCCCCTGCGTCCGCCGTGGCGCAGTGGGCGAACCTCGGGTATCCGCGTCGCGCGCTGTGGCTGCACCGCGCCGCGGTCGAAATCCGCGACCGCCACGACGGGGTCGTGCCGCGGGATGTGGATGCCCTCCTCGCGCTGACCGGGATCGGCGACTACACCGCGCGCGCGGTCGCCGTGTTCGCGTACGGTGACCGGCATCCCGTGGTCGACACCAACACGCGACGCGTCATCGCGCGGGCGGTCGAGGGCAGGTCCCAGCCCGGTCCGCCCGCACGCGGCGATCTCGCGGCCATGGAGCGGCTGCTTCCGGCCGATGAGACGGATGCCGCGGTGATGAACGCCGCCATGATGGAACTCGGTGCGGTCGTGTGCACCGCACGCGCCGCGCGGTGCGATATCTGCCCGATCGCCTCGATGTGCGCCTGGCGGGCCGCTGGCTACCCCGACACGGGCGATCAACGCCGCAAGCAGGCGTCATACGAGGGCAGCGACCGTCAGGCCCGCGGCGCGGTGCTGCGGACGCTACGGGCGGCGGACGCTCACGAGGCGCCGGAGGCTGCCGTCATCGCCGATTGGCCCGATCCGGCGCAACGCGGGCGGGCCATCGACTCGCTCCTGATCGACGGACTCATCGAGTCCGACGGGGAGCACCTGCGCCTGCCCCGCTGAGGTCGTCTCGCCCGCGTGTGCATTCTTCCGGCGAGAGGGCGCCCCGGCGCGGGGGGACGGGCGTACGGTGCCCCTCATGAAAGCGCTGATCGTGTATGAATCGCAGTTCGGCAACACCGAGCGGGTGGCCCGCGCCATCGGCGAGGGCGTCGCATGCGGCGAGGGCGAGGTCGAGGTCGTCGCGGTCGACGCCGCCCCGGCCACCCTGCCCGCAGATCTGGATCTGCTGTTCGTCGGCGGCCCGACCCATGTGTTCTCGATGTCGCGCACGCAGACGCGGGCCGACGTCGCCAAAGACGGCCGTTCACCGACACAGTGCGGCATCCGCGAATGGCTGGCGGGCGTGACCGCTGCTCCTACGGATCTTCGCGTCGCCACCTTCGGCACGAAACAGGGTCACGGCCGCCTGAGCGGATCGGCCGCGACGGCCGCGGCGAAGGCTGCGCGGGCGCACGGAATGACGGTGGATGCCGCGATGGATTTCTTCGTGACGGGGCGAAGCGGCCCACTCGAAGAGGGCGAACTCGAACGCGCGTCCGCGTGGGGACGCACGCTCGGTCGCTGACCACTTACGCCTCGTCGTCCTCGCGCGGCTTGACGTACGGATCGGCGTCGCCGGCGTACGCGGCTCCCGCGGCCAGGCCGGCCACGGCGGCGTCGCGTTCCTGCGCCTCGCGCAGAAGCTCGGTGATGTGGCCGGCGTTTTCCGGAAGCGCGTCGAGGATGAACTCGAGCGACGGGGTGAGGCGCACGGCGAGGTGCTTTCCGACCTCGCTGCGCAGCATGCCGGTTGCCGCCTTGAGGGCGGCAGCGGAGTCTTCGCGAGCCTTCTCGTCACCGTAGACGGTGTAGAAGACCGACGCGTGCTGCAGGTCACCCGTCACCCGCACGTCGGTGATCGTCACGAAGCCCAGGCGCGGGTCGCGCAGCCCCTTCTCGAGGCGCTCGGCGATGAGCACGCGGATGCGGTCGGCGAGTCTCGCCTGCCGTTCTGAAGACATTTCTCTTACCTATCTCTGCGCCCGGCGCTGCCGGGAGTCGGCGAAGGCGGAGCCGGGCGCCCCGCGGGGACAAAAGGGGGATGGGCCCCGCGAATGTAAGCGTGGCGCGACCCGCCCGGCCGCACCCCA
>CAUPYO010000032.1:0-10906 GCA_963515565.1 uncultured Microbacterium sp. | reverse complement strand
TTTTGGGCTGATTCCTCCCCCGGCCTCTACTCTGGGTCGACCCCTTCACCACCACCCCGGCCTGTGACCGGGCCGCCGACGGGGCCGCGGGGGGCGACGACCGCGCGCACGTCTTCCACTCCTGGAGCGCGCAGGCGCTCATCGACCCGATGCCGGTCGCCGGGGGCAGCGGCGCGACCTTCTGGGACTACGCCGGCAACGCCTACCTCGACTTCTCTTCGCAACTGGTCAACCTCAACCTCGGGCACCAGCACCCCGACCTGGTGGCGGCGATCCAGCAGCAGGCCGGGCGGCTGGCGACGATCCAGCCGTCGATGGCGAACGACACCCGCGGCGAGCTCGCGCGCCTAATCAGCGAGATCGCGCCCGAGGGATTCTCGAAGGTGTTCTTCACGAACGGCGGGGCGGATGCCAATGAGAACGCCGTCCGCATGGCACGACTGGTCACCGGTAAGCGCAAGGTGCTGGCGATGTACCGCAGCTACCACGGCAACACCTCGACGGCGATCACGCTGACCGGCGACCCGCGCCGGTGGGCGAACGAGCCGGCCGATGCGTCGGTGGTGCACTTTTTCGGACCGTACGCGTACCGGTCGCCGTTCCACGCCGATTCGCCCGAGCAGGAGACGGAGCGTGCGCTCGCCCACCTGGAGCAGACGATCATCCTGGAAGGCGCCTCGACGATCGGCGCCATCATCATCGAATCGGTGGTCGGCACCAACGGCGTCCTCATCCCTCCGCCCGGGTACCTGCCCGGCGTGCGCGCACTGTGCGACCGCTACGGCATCGTGTACATCGCCGACGAGGTCATGGTGGGCTTCGGCCGGCTGGGCACGTGGTGGGCGTTCGAGAACTTCGGTGTCGTGCCCGACCTCATCACCTTCGCGAAGGGCGTGAACTCCGGCTACGTGCCTCTCGGCGGCGTGGTCATCTCCGACGAGATCGCGACGCACTTCGACACCGTCGCCTTCCCGGGTGGGCTGACGTACTCCGGGCATCCGCTGGCGTGCGCGCCCGGAGTCGCGACCTTCGAGGTGTTCCGCCGCGACGGCATCCTGGAGCGCGTGCGCGACCTGGGTGAGCGCGTCATCCGCCCCCGCCTGGAACAGATGGCCGCGCGGCATCCGTCGGTCGGCGAGGTGCGCGGGCTGGGCCTGTTCTGGGCGATCGAGCTGGTGCGCGACCGCCGAAGCCGCGAGCCGCTCGTCCCGTTCAACGCGGCCGGGGCAGATGCCGCACCGATGGCGGCCTTCGCGGCGGCGTGCAAGAAGGCGGGACTGTGGCCGTTCACCCACTTCAACCGGGTGCACGTCGCGCCGCCGCTGATCATCTCCGAAGACGATCTCGTGCGCGGGCTCGACATCATCGATCGCGCACTGGAGGTGACCGACGCGGAGGCGGCGTCGTGACGCGCAGCCACCCGACCGGATCGGGCCTCAGCGGAACACGGGCTGGAAAACCCACCCCGGAACCGCGTCGGGGTCGAGAACGATGACTTCTTCGGGTTGCAGCGGCTCTTCGGGGCCGTGACCGTTCATCGCCGCGAGCGCCTGAGCGCCGTTGTAGATGCAGAAGCGCTCCCCGATGGCGCCCGGAGCGTCACCGGCCGCCACGGTGTAGGTCGCTATTCGACCCTCGCTGTAGCCGACCTCGCCCGAAGCCAGAGCTCGCGTTCCTCTGTCGACCAGCGCAGCGCCGGCGAGCTGGGCGCGCCACTCGCCTTCCGTCGTCTTCACGAGATGGATGTATGCCGGCGCGTCGCAGCCGTCCACGCCATCAGCGGGAATGCTCGTCCCGTATCCGACATTGACGCGAGGGCGCTGAGATTCCGACGGCGCCGAGTCGGTCGGGATCTCAGGCGAAGAGGTCGCCGTCGGTGTCGTCAGCGGACTGTCGTCGATATCGGCGCTCGCGTTCTGCGGATGCACGACCATCGCCTGCATCGCGGGGATGGCGAGAACGACAAGAACGGCGATCACCGCCGCGCAGCCAGCGGCCAACCAGAAACGCCGCATCGCTCTCATCTCGCCAGCCTGCCATGCCCCGACCGGGCCCGGCCACCCTCACCGGCACCCAACGCGCCCACGTCGAGGCGCAGAAGCCCCGCCACCGCGCGAAGGGCCGGGGCCACGGGGTCGATGCCGGACCGCCAGCCCACGAGTCCGTGCGCGCCGAGGCCGTCGATCATCGCGAGCAGATGCCACGAAAGCGGTTCGGGATCACCGGCAGGAATGACACCCGCGGCCATCCCACGGGCGATCTCCTCGGCGATCACGCCGCGCCAGGCATCCATCGCCGCACGCACCCGGTCCGCGAGGGCGACATTGCGCGTTCCCAGCGCCCAGGCCTGCACCCAGACAAGGGTGACGTCGCGGCGCGACGGGTCGAGGGTCTCCCGCAGCAGCGCGCCGATCCGCTCGGTAGCGGGTGCGTCGGGCAGGAGCGCGCGCACCTCTGCGAGCTCGCCCGCCACGACGTCGAAGAACGTGTCGGCGACGAGGTCGTCCATGCTCGGGATGTAGTGCGCGACGAGACCCGATGCCACTCCCACCCGCGTCGCCACGGCGCGCAGTGTCACCGCGTCGAGTCCGTCGCTAAGTGCCAGGCTCCGTGCGGCGCGGTGGATCTGCTCCTGCCGCTGCTCGGCGCTCATCCGCCTCCGGCGCTCAGTTGACGTCGGCGGCATTCGCTCGCTACCCTCCGATGAGTTGACCATGTGATCAACAAGCTACCGCGCGGCCGCCGCCGAGTCGAACACACACCCGAGGAGCCGTCATGACGGACGCCGCCCGCATGCACGACGTCACCGCCGAGACCCGCAAGATCGTCGACCTCGTGCTCGACTACTCGCGGGAGCGGCTGCTGTCCGAAGACACCCCGCTCGACAAGCCCCTGCCGGCGGCGGAACTCAGCCGACTCGCCGGACGCACGATCTCCGAAGACGGGCTCGGGGCCGAGCGCGCACTCGGCGTCTTCACGCACGTCCTCGCCCCGGCCTGCATCACGACCGACGATCCGCGGTACCTCTCCTTCATCCCCACTGCACCCACGAAGGCGGCCGCCGCGTTCGACCTCGTGGTGTCGGCGAGCGCGCTCTACGGCGGCTCGTGGCTGGAAGGTGCCGGCGCCGTGCACGCCGAGAACGAGGTGCTGCGCTGGCTCGCCGACGAATTCGGGCTGCCCGCCACCGCCGGCGGTGTGTTCGTTCAGGGCGGGACGCTCGGCAACCTCTCAGCGCTCGTTGCTGCCCGCGAGGCGGCACGCGCCCGTCGCACCGAGGCGGGAGGGCCGGCGCCCGCGCGTTGGGCCGTCGTCTGCAGCTCACAGGCGCATTCCTCGATCGCCTCGGCCGCGCGGGTGATGGACGTCGACGTCGTGACGGTACCCACGGATGCCGATGGCGCGCTCCGCGGCGAGGCGGTCGCGGCTCTGCTCGCCGACGTGCACGAGCGGGTGTTCGCGGTGGTGGCGACGGCGGGATCCACCAACTTCGGCATCGTCGACGACATCGCCGGTGCCGCCGCGGCGGCTCGCGCCCACGACATCTGGTTGCACGTCGACGGCGCCTACGGCCTCGCGGGCATGCTGTCGCCGCTGGCGCGGCACCTCTACGCCGGGGTCGAGCAGGCGGATTCGGTGATCGTCGACCCGCACAAGTGGCTGTTCGCGCCCTTCGATGCGTGCGCGCTGATCTATCGCGACCCCGAGCAGGGCCGCCGCGCACACACCCAGCACGCCGAGTATCTCGACACCCTCACCGATCGCTCCGACTACAGCCCCTCCGACTACGCGGCGCACCTCACGCGGCGGGCGCGCGGACTGCCGCTCTGGTTCTCGCTCGCCACGCACGGTGTCGCCGCGTACCGCGAGGCGGTCAGCGCCTCGATCGTGCTGGCCCGCCGCATCGCCGATGAGATCGCAAGCCGCCCCGGGTTCTCGCTCGTGCGCCGGCCGCAGCTCGGCGTCGTCGTTTTCGAGCGCGAGGGCTGGACGAAAGCCGAGTACGAGGCCTGGTCGCAGCGACTGCTCGATGTGCAGCACGCGTTCGTGACCCCCTCCAGCCACGAGGGGCGCCCGAACGCGCGGTTCGCCATCCTCAATCCCCGCACCACGTTCGAGGATCTCGTCGGCATCCTCGACACCATGGGGTGACGCGGGGGCGGTTGTCCGGCCATGCCGGGGCACACGAGCCTGCGCGGCCGCACAGATTCGGACGACAACAACGCATGCGGATGCTCGGCGTCCGCGGCATCCGATTCTGTTCACCGTTCCCGAATCTGCGAACGCACGACGTAAGCCCGAAGTTCTGATTCCATCTTGATTGTTCGGCGCAGCGATTGATATCGTCGCGAATCATGATTCACACGACGGAAAGCGCATCCTCGCGCCGCCAACCTCTGGATGCCGTGGCCAAGGCGATCATCGAGCAGCTGCAGGAAGACGGCCGTCGTCCCTACGCCGAGATCGCGAAAGCCGTGGGACTCAGCGAAGCCGCGACGCGGCAGCGCGTGCAGAAGCTCGTCGACCAGGGCGTGATGCAGATCGTCGCCGTCACCGACCCGCTGCAGCTCGGCTTCGCCCGACAGGCGATGATCGGCATCCGCGTCGCCGGCGACACCCGCGGCATCGCCGCGCGCCTGTCGGCGCTCACGGGCGTCAGCTACGTGGTGTCGACGGCAGGGTCGTTCGATCTGCTCGTGGAGGTCGTCTGCGAGAACGACGACGACCTCATGGATCTGCTCAACGAGCAGATCCGCGCCTTTCCCGATGTGGTCTCGACCGAGACCTTCGTCTACCTCAAACTCCACCGTCAGCTCTACAACTGGGGGACCCGATGACCTTCGACGACGCCGCCCTGCAGGCCAAGGCCCGCGACCACCTCTGGATGCACTTCGCCCGCCAGTCGGTCATGACCGAGGGCTCCGGGGTGCCCATCATCGTGAAGGGCGAGGGCCACCACATCTGGGACTCGCGCGGCAAGCGCTACATCGACGGCCTCGCCGGCCTGTTCGTCGTCAACGCCGGGCACGGACGATCGCGCATCGCGCAGGCCGCGGCGAAGCAGGCCGAGGAACTCGCGTTCTTCCCCCTGTGGTCCTACGCCCACCCGTCGGGAATCGAGGCCGCCGACCGCATCGCCAACCTCGCCCCTGGCGACCTCAATCACGTGTTCTTCTCCACGGGCGGCGGCGAAGCGGTCGAGACGGCCTTCAAGCTCGCCAAGCACTACTGGAAGCTGCAGGGCAAGCCTGCCAAGCACAAGGTCATCTCGCGCGCCATCGCCTACCACGGCACGACCCAGGGCGCCCTGGCGATCACCGGCCGTCCGGTGATGAAGCACATGTTCGAGCCCGTCACCCCCGGCGGTTTCCGTGTGCCGAACACCAACTACTACCGCGCCGCGGAGTCGGGCTTCGGCGGGGGGAGCCCCGAGGAGTTCGGGATGTGGGCGGCCGATCGCATCGAGCAGATGATCCAGTTCGAGGGGCCCGAAACCGTCGCCGCCGTGTTCCTGGAGCCGGTGCAGAACGCCGGCGGCTGCTTCCCCGCCCCGGCCGGTTACTTCCAGCGCGTCCGCGAGATCTGCGATCGCTACGACGTGCTGCTCGTCTCGGACGAGGTCATCTGCGCATTCGGCCGACTCGGCCATTACTTCGGCGCGCAGGCGTACGACTACCAGCCCGACATGATCACCTTCGCCAAGGCGGTCACCAGCGGCTACGCGCCCCTCGGCGGCACGATCGTCAGCGACCGCGTCTACGAGCCGTTCGCGCACGGCGACCTGTCGTTCCCGCACGGCTACACCTTCGGCGGGCACCCCGTCTCGGCGGCCGTCGCACTGGAGAACCTCGACGTCTTCGAGGAGGAGAAGCTGCTCGAGAACGTGCGCGAGAACTCTCCCATCTTCCGGGCGACGCTGGAGAAGCTGCTCGACCTGCCCATCGTCGGCGACGTGCGCGGCGACGGTTACTTCTTCGGCATCGAGCTCGTGAAGGACAAGGCGACGAAAGAGACGTTCGACGATGACGAGTCCGAGCGGCTGCTGCGCGGGTTCCTGTCCAAGGCGCTGTTCGACGCGGGGCTCTACTGCCGCGCCGACGACCGCGGCGACCCCGTCATCCAGCTCGCCCCGCCGCTGACCATCGGCCCGGCTGAGTTCGACGAGATCGAGCAGATCCTGCGCTCCGTGCTCACGGAGGCGTGGAGCCGCCTCTGATCGGGGGGTCCCGTCGTCAGCCCAGGATGCGGGTGTCGACGACCTCGCCACCGCGGATCGACAGGCCCGCCGCGAGCGAGGCATCGGCGGCCAGCGCGGCCTCCGTTCCGCGGTCGGCGAGCGCGATCGTGTAGCGCAGGGTGGCGTTGGTGAGCGCCAGGGTCGACGTGAGGGGCACCGCTCCCGGCATGTTGGCGACGGCGTAGTAGATCGCATCGTGCACCCGGTAGGTCGGGTCGGTGTGGGTCGTGGCGTGCGTGCCCTCGAAGCAGCCGCCCTGGTCGACCGCGATGTCGACGAGCACCGAGCCCGGCCGCATCCGCTCGACCATGTCGAGGGTGACGAGCTTGGGTGCGGCCGCTCCCGGCACCAGCACCGACCCGATGACCAGGTCGGCATCGGCGACGAGCTCGCCGATCGTCGACCGCGTGGAGACCCGCGTGTCGACGCGCCCGTCGAAGCGGTCGTCGAGTCGGCGCAACTGCGGGATCGACAGATCGACGATGCTCACGTGCGCGCCGAGTCCCAGGGCCATCTGCGCCGCGTGGGTGCCTGCGACGCCTCCGCCGATGACGACCACGCGCCCGCGCGGGGTCCCGGGCACCCCGCCCAGCAGGATGCCGCGGCCACCGGCCGGGCCGAGCAACTGCTGCGCGCCCACCTGCACCGACAGACGCCCCGCGATCTCGCTCATCGGCGCCAGCAGCGGCAGCGAGCGGTCGGGCAGCTGCACGGTCTCGTAGGCGATCGCGGTGGTCCCGGCATCCAGGAGGGCCTGCGTGAGCGCGGGCGCGGCGGCCAGGTGCAGGTAGGTGAACAGCGTGAGGTCTTCGCGGAGGAAGCCGTACTCGGGGGCGATGGGCTCCTTCACCTTGACCAGCAGGTCGGCCCCGCCCCAGACCCCGGCCGCCTCCCCGATGATGTCGGCACCGGCCGCGGCGTAGGCGTCATCGCTGAAACCCGATCCTTCGCCGGCACCGCGCTGGATGAGCACCCGGTGCCCGCGGGCGACGAGCTCGTCCGCGCCGGTGGGCGTCATGCCGACGCGACGCTCGCTGTCTTTGATCTCTGCGGGGACACCGATGATCATGGGGCGGGACTCCTTCGACTTCGTCCGCGGGATGGTGATGGAGCGGTGCGGCGCGCGATCACGATGTCAGTCCCGCCGTCGCGCGACAAGAGCCGTCGAAGAATCGGCGAAATGGTTGGTTGCGACCGAACTAGGATCGGCCCATGCCGAGCATGAGCGCGAACGATTCGATGGATGCCGCGGACCTCCGACTGATCGACGAGTTGCGCGCCGATGCGCGTCAGCCCCTCAGCCGCCTGGCGACGACCTTGGGCCTGGCGGCTTCGACGGTGCACGCGCGCATCTCACGGCTCGTCTCGCGCGGGGTGATTCGGCGCTTCACCATCGAGGTCGACCCCGCCGCCCTGGGTTACCGCACCGAAGCACTGGTGTCGGTACGCATCCGCCCCGGCGCCCGAGCCCAGCTGACGAGGTTCGCCGAAGAGCTGCGTACCCACCCCGACGTCGCCCAGTACTTCTACGTCGCCGGGGCTGAAGACTTCGTCATCCACTTCCGCGGGCGCGACAGTGCGGACCTTCGAGCCTTCGTCACCGACCACCTGTCGACGCACTCGATCGTCGCGGCGACCAACACGAGCCTCATCTTCGAGCGCACCGACGGCCACCGCGGCGTCTGAATCCGCGTCATCGGACGAGATCGAAACGCTATACA
Organism: uncultured Microbacterium sp.; assembly: GCA_963515565.1. GTDB lineage: Bacteria > Actinomycetota > Actinomycetes > Actinomycetales > Microbacteriaceae > Microbacterium. Next base: position 2,947 of record CAUPYO010000032.1, on the reverse strand, counting down.
GACGAAACAGGCCGCCCCTAGTATTCGAGCACCCGAAACACCTCACCATCAGGAGGAATCACGAACGAGTCATCGGCCGCCACGTCGGCATCCTCGAACCGCTCCGCTACCCTCGCTCGCTCGCTCGGAGTCTGGTCCATCGTGGGTCTCGGCCTCGGCTACATGACCCCGACGGTCGTGTTCGACACCTTCGGCAACGTCGCCGTCGAGACGAACAACGTCGTCCCCGCCGCCTACGCCCTGGCTCTGATCGTCATGGGTTTCACCGCGATCAGCTACGGCAAGATGGTCGGCGTCATTCCCAGCGCGGGCTCGGCCTACACCTACGTGCGCGAATCGATGCATCCGAGCCTCGGCTTCCTCGTGGGCTGGACGTCGCTCATCGACTACCTGCTGCTGCCGATGGTCAATGCCCTCATCCTCCGCAGCTACATGGAAGCGCTCTTCCCCGACATCCCGGGCTGGGTCTGGGTGGTGGCGTTCACCGCGGCGGTCACCGGCATCATCTACCTGACGATGCGCGGCACGTCGAACGTGAACATGATCCTGCTCGTCTTCTCGATCGTCGTGATGGCTGTGTTCGTCGTGATGGTGATCGTGCAGCTGGTACAGGGCGCCGGCTCGGGCACGGTGGCCTCGGTGCAGCCGTTCTTCCATCCCGGGGTGGAGTTCGGCGCGGTGCTGGCCGGCGCGACCATCGTCTGTTTCTCGTTCATCGGTTTCGATGCCGTCACGATGTACGCGGAAGAGGCCAAGAACCCGAAGACGATGCCGCGCGCGATCCTGCTGACGGTGCTCGTCGGCGGCGCGATCTTCCTCGTCGCCGCGTACTTCACGCAGCTGAGGTTCCCGTCCAGCGATGCGTTCCCGCCGGAGGCGATCGCCGACTCGACGCTGCCGGAGATCGGCTCGCAGGTCGGCGGCATCGTGCTGCAGTCGGTGCTGACCGCCGCGGGCTTCGCGGCGACGCTGGCGTCGTGGCTCGCCTCGCACGCCTCGGTCGCCCGGATGCTGCTCGTGATGGGACGAAACGGCGTGCTGCCGAAGAAGCTCTTCGGCTACATCAGCCCACGCACCCACACCCCGGCGTTCACGGTGGTGCTGGTCGGCATCGTGAGCCTTGCCGCCATCGCGTTCACGCTCGATCAGATCGTCGACTACATCAACTACGGAGCCCTCATCGCGTTCACCTTCGTGAACATCTCGGTGATCGCCTGGTTCGCCGTTCGGCAGGGGCGCCGCCGCACCCCCCGCGACATCATCAACTACATCGTGATGCCCGCGATCGGTATGGCCCTGACCGGTCTGCTCTGGGTGAACCTCGACGACCACGCGCTCACCGTCGGCCTCATCTGGACCGGTCTGGGCGTGCTGTACCTCGTCATCCTGACCCGCGGTTTCCGACGGCCGGTGGTCTCGTTCGATGAGAACCAGCCCGTCACCGGCTTCAACAAGATCATCGAGCCGGGGCCGCGCTCGCAGATCTGAGAAACGCGGACGTTCCTCCCGGCGCGGCGGCATGCCGCTGATCCTCGTGAGCGCGATCGCCGTCGCCGGGGCACTGGCAGGGATGCAGCGACGCGAACTCACCGCCTGATTCCGCCGCTCACCACGGTGCTGCGGTTCGTGGGCGACCAGTTGGGCTTCGGCCTTCGGACCACCCAGATCTGACGAAGTGGCTGGCAGCGGGTCAGAGCGAGAGCGGGATGCCCGCCGCGGGAACGAGCAGCCTGTCGGCGAGCCCGGCGTAGACGAACTCGCGCTCGAGCCGCTCCCGCGTCTCGGTGAAGTGGTGCCAGCCCTCGGCGTGCACCGGAACGATGATCGCGTCGCCCAGCTCCTGCGCCGCCTCGACCGCGGTGCGGGCGTTGAGGGTGAGGTCACTGTCGCCGAAGCGGCCGACGTTGGCGGCACCCGTGAACAGGATGGCGATGTCGATGGTGCCGACGCGGTCGGCGATGTCGGCGACGAGCGCGGGCGAGGCGTTGTCGCCGGAGACGTAGACGACCGGCTCGCCCGCGGCACGCAGGATGAAGCCCGTCACCGGCCCGGACAGCTCCTCGGCGCCGGCCGGACCGTGGAGAGCGGGGACGGCGATGATCTCGACATCACCCACGGTGTGGGACTGCCACGACGCGAGGCCGTGGACTCCGGATAGGCGTGAGGCTGCCGCGGGCGTGGAGAGCACGGCACCGGCGCGCGGGAGAAAGGCGCGGCCCGCGGCATCCAGGTTGTCGGGATGCTGGTCGTGCGACAGCAGCACCACATCGATCGCGCCGACCTCGTCGGGCGTGAGCGCCGGCCCCGTGAGCTTGTGGAGCGTGACCGCCCCCGACGGATAGTCGCCGGGGGCGTCGAACGTCGGATCCGTGAGGAGGCGGATGCCGGCGTACTCGATGATCGCCGTGGGACCGCCGACGAGAGTGAGCACAGGGCGCGAAGTGGTCATGCTGTCATTCTCGTCGCGCAGCGCCGGGCGACCGGGCCGGCGGGTGCGCGTGTCAGGGGGCGAAGACGGGGAGGGTGCGTTCGGGCGCGACCACGTATCGGCGTCCGTAGGGCGAGATCCATTCGAGCGACCCGGAAGAGGTGCGGTCGCTGAGTTGGCGCACCTGCCAGCCCCCGTGGTGTTTGACGGTGTGGTGTCCGCGACACAGCGGGGCGAGGTTCGTGAGTGCGGTCTCTCCGCCGTGTTCCCAAGCGAGGGTGTGGTCGAGGTCGCACCGGTCGGCGGGCATCCCGCAGCCGGGGGCCATGCAGCGCGCAGCGCGCCAGCGGGCGAGTTTCTGCAGGGCGGGTGGCGGTCGGTAGCGTTCTCGTCCGACGGAGACGATCGCGCCGGTGTCGGGGTGGGTGAGGATCCGCGTCCACCCGTCGGTCCCACCGCATAGTTCGCGGGCTCTGCCGATCGGGATCGGCCCGACACCGTCGACCTGCGCGAACCCGC
>CAUPYO010000031.1:0-10937 GCA_963515565.1 uncultured Microbacterium sp. | reverse complement strand
GCGCCAGCTCGAGCAGTACCGCTCGTACTACCAGTTCACCAACCCGCTCGATGTCGACCGCTATCAGATCGACGGAAAGTCGCAGGACACGGTCGTCTCGGTGCGAGAGCTGAACATGGCGCAGTTGGGTCAGGCGGCGTCGTGGTACAACTCGACTCTCGTCTACACCCACGGCTACGGCATGGTCGCCGCCAAGGGCAATGAGCGCACAGCGGACGGCAACCCTGTCTTCGTCGAGCGCGGCATCCCCACCACGGGCGCCCTGACGACGTCGGAGAAGTACGAGCCGCGCATCTACTTCGGAGAGAACTCGCCGCCGTATTCGATCGTGGGTGCGCCGGAGGGCACTGCCGACATCGAGCTGGACTACCCGCGCGGTACCGGTGATGCGGCGCAGACGAAGACGACGTTCACCGGCAACGGCGGGCCCAAGATCGGCGACCCGTTCAACCGGCTCATCTACTCGCTCAAGTTCCAGTCGACCGACATCCTGTTCTCCGACGGGATCAACGCGGACTCGCAGATCCTCTACGACCGCAACCCGATCACTCGTGTCAACAAGGTGGCTCCCTACCTCGAGGTCGACAACGACCCCTACCCGTCGGTGGTCGACGGTCGCGTCGTCTGGATCGTCGACGGCTATACGTTGAGCGCCAACTATCCCTACTCGTCGATCGTGAGTCTGAAGGACGCCATCAGCGACACGACGAACACGGCCCCGCGGGTCGCACTCGACGATGTCAACTACATCCGCAACTCGGTGAAGGCCACCGTCGATGCGTATGACGGCAAGGTCACCCTGTACGCCTGGGACGACAACGATCCGATGCTGAAGACCTGGCAGAAGATCTACCCGTCGACGATCAAGCCGTTGTCGGACATGAGTGCCGATCTCATGAGCCACGTGCGCTACCCGACTGACCTTTTCAAGGTGCAGCGCGCCATGCTGGGCACCTACCACGTCGACGACGCCGGCTCGTTCTATCAGCGCGACAACGCCTGGAAGACCCCGAACGACCCGGTCTCCAAGCAGGAGGTGCTGCAGCCGCCGTACTACCTGACGATGAAGATGCCGGGTCAGGACGCGCCGAGCTACTCGATGTTCACGACCTTCATCCCGGGCGGCGACGATACGCGCAACGTGCTGATGGGCTATCTGTCCGTCGATTCGGATGCCGGCGCCAAGGCCGGCGTGAAGGATCCGAACTACGGCAAGCTGCGGATGCTGGAGATCAACGCAGAGACCCCGGTGCCCGGACCCGGACAGGTGCAGAACAAGTTCAACTCCGAGCCGAGCGTGTCGTCGTTCTCGAACCTGCTGAACCAGAACCAGTCGCAGGTGCTGAACGGAAACCTGCTGACGTTGCCGGTCGGTGGCGGCCTGCTCTACGTGCAACCCGTGTTCGTGCAGTCCTCGGGCTCGACCAAGTTGCCCACCCTGCAGAAGATCCTCGTGGGCTTCGGCAACCAGGTGGCGTTCGAGAACACCCTGCAAGATGCCCTGGACAAGCTGTTCGGCGGCGACTCGGGAGCCAACGCCGGTGACGGCGGCGTGGCTGCATCGCCCGCGCCGACCGGCACCCCTGCCCCGAGTGCGACACCGGGAACGGGCGGCTCGGGCTCGACCGGCGGTGCGGGCACCAGCGTCGACTTCCAGGCGACGCTCAAGGACGCCCAGCAGGCGATGATGGACCGCCAGGCGGCGCTCACCCAGGGCGATTGGACCAAGTACGGTGAGGCCGCCGCGCGACTGACGGCGGCCATCCAGAAGCTCCTCCAGCTCGAGGGTCAGGGCTGAGCAATCGAGCCGTCGGGCGCCCCGGGGGTCCGACGGCTCGATGCTGCAAGCTCGACGTGCCGATGGCGCGTCCGCCGATCACCGCGGGTCCGCGGATGAGGGCGAACCAGATGAGCAGCAGGGTGACCGCGAAACCGGTGAACTGATTCAGCCACAGGAACCGATCCCACCCGCGTGTGGCGGCGCCGGCATCCGCGTCGGACACGGAACGATACGGCCAGACCGTCACGATGTAGGGGGCGGCGAGCACGATGGCCAGCGGCCCCGGCCACATCGTGCCGAGCATGACGACGCCGGCGAGCGCGTAGCAGACGATCGCGAAGCGCACGGTGGTGCGGGCGCCGAACGCCGTCGCGATCGAGCCGATGCCGGCGTCACGGTCGGCCACGACATCCTGTACGGCCCCGAACGCATGCGAGGCCACGCCCCACAGGGCGAAAGCGACGATCACTGCGACGAGTTGCCAGCTCCAGACGGCGCCGCCGAGGACGAGGGCATAGACGGCGGGGGAGAAGAAGTGGATGCTGCTGGTCACCGAGTCGGCGACCGGGCGTTCTTTCAGCCGCAGCGGCGGTGCGGAGTAGAACACGACGAAGAAGAGGCTCGCAGCGAGCAGGAGCCACGACAGCGGTGATCCGACCGCGATCAGATAGATGACGAAGGGCGCGCACGACAGCCCCGCGGCCCACAGCGTGACGCGGTGGAAGCGGCGATCGAGCACCGCCCCGTGCGCGCCGCCCTTGCGCGGGTTTCGCATGTCGGATTCGTAGTCGAAGACGTCGTTGATCCCGTACATGGCGAGGTTGTAGGGGATGAGGAAGAAGAGCGTCCCGATGATCAGCGGCGCATCGATTCGTCCAGTGGTGAGCAGCAGGGCCGCGGCGAACGGATAGGCGGTGTTGATCCAACTCACCGGCCGTGAAGCGATGAGCAACTGGCGCAGCGTGCCCCCGGTGTTCATCGCGCCATTCCCGTCTCGGCCTCTGCGCCTCGTGAGCGATCGCGGTCTGGGCGGCGCAGCAACTCGACGACCGCCGGCAGTGTGAATGCCGCCACGACCGGGTACGAGAGGTCTTCGATCGGAGCGAGCCCGAGGCGGATGCCGCTGATCAAGTGGTCGGGGTAGGTGAACAGCCCCGCGGCGATCATGATGTTGTCGAAGACGATCGTCAGCACGACGAGGATGACCGCGGTCACTCCGCTCGCGCGCAGTCGCGCCCCGAAGTGGGGGCGACGCAGGGTGGCCAGCACGGTGCACAGCCCGAGCACTGCGAAGGGAAGGACGATCATCGGGTATGTCACGACGCCTCCCGGGTCGGGGCGGACCGCCGACGGGCGCGCACGCCGTGGCGGCGGACTGCACTGTACAAGACGAGGGCGAGGTAGCTCAGAAACGCGAGGAAAACGGGCTCTTCGAGGGGCAGGTGCGGGGCGAGATCGACGCCCAGCAGGTAGGGGCTGTCGCCCTTGACGAAGACGCCGGTCGCGATGCCGACGGCATCCCACGCCAGGAAGAAGACGGTTCCGATGACGATCGCCGCGAGCGTGCGTGTGCGCTCGCTGAGCTTCGCTGCGCCGGGACGCGCCCAGAGTGCGAGCCGGAAGCGGGCATCGAGCGCCATCACCCCGCCGATCGACACCAGCAGGACGAGGAGATACGCGCCAGGCATGTCAGGAGTCGTCCGCGGCACGGCGGCGACCTGCGCCGACCCCGGAGGGCTCGGGCAACCTCGCGGCGCCGCGGTCACCGCGCAGCCGCTTGACGACGAGTTCTGCGGAGATCAGGCACATCGGCAACCCGATGCCGGGAAGCACCGAGGTTCCGGCGTAGAAGAGTCCCTTGACCTTGCGCGACGCGTTGCGCGGCCGGAAGACGGCGCTCTGTGTCAGCGTGTGCGCGAGCCCGAGGGCACCGCCGCGCCAGGCTCCGAGGTCGGCTTCGAAGTCGGCGGGCGCGATCGTCCGGCGCACGCGGATGCGGTCAGCAAGATCAGGGATGCCGGCCCACGCCGAGATCTGCGCGATGACCCGATCGGCTGCCTGCTCTATGGCGCCGGCGCCCGCGCCGTCGATGCCGCCGCGGCCGAGCGAGGGATCGGCGGGCATGGGAACGAGGACGAAGATATTCTCGCTACCGGCGGGGGCGACGGAGCCATCGGTCGCGGACGGGCGGCAGATGTACAACGACGCAGGATCGGGGATCTTCGTCTCCGGTCCGAAGACGTCGCCGAAGTTCTGCTCCCAGTCGCGCGCGAACAGCAGCGTGTGGTGGGCCAGCTGCGGGAGTTCGCCCTCCACGCCGAGCAGGATCAGCAGAGCGCCGGGGCCGGGGTTGCGCTTGCGCCACCACCGCTCGGGGTAGGTCTGCAACGACGACGGCAGCATCGTCGTCTCGGTCTCGTGCAGGTCGGCGGACGACACCACGATGTCGGCCTCTCGGATCGTGCCGTCGGCGAGGCGGATGCCGATGGCACGGGCGTCGTGTGTCAGAATCTCCGCGACGGGTGACGACGTGTGGATCTCGGCGCCCTGTGCCCGCGCCACGCGCTCCACCGCGGCGATGACCGCGGTGAACCCACCCTGCGGGTAGAGCACGCCCTCGTCCAGGTCGAGGTGGCTCATGAGGTGGTAGAGGCTCGGGGCGTCGAACGGCGAAGACCCGAGGAAGACCGCGGGATAGCCCAGGATCTGCCGGAGCACCGGATCGTGGAATCGGCGTGCCACGTGGGTGTGCAGCGATCGGGTCAGTAGCGGTGCAAGCCGTGGCAGCTGCCCTGCGACGGCGGGGTCGCGCAGGCCCTGCGTCGAGGCATAGGTGTCGTAAAGGAAGCGCGAGACCGCCAGGTCGTAGGCGTCTTCGGCGGAGTCGAGGTACTCGTCCAGGCGGGCGCCGGCACCCGGCTCACGGCTCTCGAAGAGCGCGCGTGCATTCTCTCGCCCCGATACGACATCGACGACCTCGGACGTGTGCCCCTCGTCGGGCTCCGGATAGACGCGGTAGGCGGGGGTGAGGGGAGCGAGGTCCAGCTCGGCGGACGCGGAGGTGCCGCACAGGCGGAAGAAGTGGTCGAACACCTCGGGCATGAGGTACCAGCTCGGGCCCGTATCGAAGCGGAATCCGTCCTTCTCCCACGACCCTGCGCGCCCGCCGACCTCGTCGCCGGCTTCGTGCAGCTCCACGCTCCAGCCGTCTCTGGCCAGCAGGGCCGCGGTCGCCAGACCCGAGATTCCGCCGCCGATGACGAGGGCCGTGCGGGTCATGCGTTGCTCCGTTTCGGGCGGCGTCCCGCGAGGGCGCGGGCCGCGATGGTGGCTTTGACCGGGGTGGGCACCGACACGCGGACCGTCTCATCATCGTCGCGCAGCCGCCGGGCGAGCTCCCCGAAGAGGCCGTGCGCGGTGGTGACAGCGCGTCGGCAGTCGGCGGGGAGATCGGCGATGGCGAGGGCGGCAGCGTCGAGGTCGGCGTCGATGCGGTCGAGGATGGCCGCGCGGTCGTGACGGCCGTCCTGCAGGCCGAGGTAGTCGCGCCCCAGCCGGCTTTCGTCGTCGTTGCGGTCGCGAAGGAAGTTCACGTCCTGGAACGCCGCTCCCAGGCGTCGTGCTCCCTCGACGAGTGCGGGATCGGGTTCGATCGCACTCGTGCGTCCGGCATTGACGAAGACCTGCAGACACATCAAGCCGACCACCTCGGCCGAGCCGTAGACGTATTGGTCGTGGGACGCGTCGTCGTGCTGGCTGCGGGTGAGATCGGTGCGCATCGATGCGAAGAAGGGGCGCACGAGATCGTGTCCGATGCCGCATTCGCGAGCCGCGAGGGCGAACGCATGCACGATGAGGTTGGTGCTGAAGCCCCGTGCGACGGCGGCGAGCGCCTCTGCCTCGAGTTCGTCGAGGAGCAGTCGCTGGGTGGCTGCGGGCAATCCGGTCTGGTCGGCGGCGCCATCGACGACCTCATCGGCGATGCGCACGAGCGCGTAGATGCTCCGCACGTGCGTGCGTACCCGCGGGCCGAGCAGTCTGCACGCCAGGGCGAAGGAGGTCGAGTATGCCGTGATGACGGTCGCGGCAGCCTCTTGCGCACACCGGTCGTAGAGCGATCCTCCGCCCCCAGGATCACTCACGGGATGCGTCTTTCGATCGTTCCTGCCACCTCGGCGAGCAGCGCGACAGCAGCGGCCGGCAGGGCGGGCGATGCCGCGCGGGTGCGAGCCCGGCGCAGGCGGTCATCGATGAGCGCGACGAGATCGTCACGAGCTCCGCTGGCCTCGAGTTCCTTCTGTGCACGGCGGACGGCGATGGGTCCGGTGTGGGCGACGGCGAGGGCGGAACTGACGCGCGGCCACGCCGCCGTGTCACGGGCGAGCGCGATGAGTGGAGTGCGCTTGGCTTCGCGCAGATCCGCGCCGGGAGCTCGTCCCGCTTGGCTGCGGGAGCCGAAGGTGCCGATCAGATCGTCCACGAGCTGGAACGCGAGCCCGAGGTCGGCGGCGGCCAGCGACAGCTGCGCGCGGGCCGCGGCGCTCGCGCCGGCCATCACGGCGCCGGCCAGCAACGGCGCTTCGAACGAGTATGCGGCGGTCTTGTCGTGCGCGGCGTCGAGCAGGGCATCGGTGTCGGGGTAGTCGGCGCGGGCCGCGTGTTCGACGTCGGCGAGTTCGCCGGCTGCCGAGACCAGGATGGCGTCGTCGATGATCTCCAACAGTGCGCGCCGTGTGGCGTTGTCGACATCGGCGGCAGCGACGAGTCGAGTCGCCTCGAAGAGAAGCAGATCGCCGGCGAGCACCGCGGCGGCGTCGCCCACGGTCTCCGACTGCTCGGGTGTGGCCCCGAACGCCTGAGCGCGCGTGCGGAAGCGTCCCCCCACATTGGGGATGCCGCGGCGCTCGAGGTCGCGATCGATGAGGTCGTCGTGCACGACGAAGGCGGTGTGGAGCAGTTCGAGCGCCGCGGCGACGTCCCAGAGCGGGCCGTCGCCGCGGGCGGATGAGTCGTCGGCGCTCCCTGCGAACGCACGGTACGACGCCACGACGAGAGCGGGTCGTAGGCGCTTGCCGTCGGCGGCTGCTGCCGTGGTGGCGACCGCCAGGGCGCTCGCCCCCTCGCCCAGTCGCGCCGCGCGCTGCTCGAGGCGCCGCAGCGACCGATCGATCGCGGCATCCACTCGCGCACGCGCCCCGTCGTCGAGTAGTCCGATCATGAGGCCCTCCGCACCGTCGCGTCGGCGAACACACCCAACTGTTCGGCCTGCAACACCAGCCACGGGCTGAAGGCCCAGGGGGTCGCCGCCAGCGAGACAGCGAGATCGGTGGGGTCTACCCAGCGGGCTTCGGCGACCTCGGCCGGGTTCAGGCACGGCTCGTCATCGACGATGGCCGTGTAGACCGGACAGATCTCGTGTTCGACGATGCCGCTGGCGTCTACCGCGCGATAACGGAAGAGGGGAAGTGCGAGCTGGACGTCGCGCAGCACGAGACCGAGTTCCTGCTCCGCGCGCCGGTGCACCGCGTCGAGTACCGGCTCGGCGGGGCGGGGATGACCGCAGAACGAGTTGCTCCACACGCCCGGCCACGTGCGCTTGTCGAGCGCGCGACGGGTGACCAGCGTTTCCCCGCGGGAGTTGTAGACATGGCACGAGAATGCGAGATGCAGCGCTGTGTCGGTGCCGTGCACGCTGGCCTTCGGTGCGGTGCCGATCTCGTCCCCGTTGTCGTCGAGCAAGACCACATATTCTGTCGGGGACACAATCTTCTCCTTATTGCTAGTTTAGCTAGCTATTTTAAGGGATACTACCTTTCGAGTGAGGGGGTGTCCAGCGTGACAGATCGATGGATCCCGACGACGGACCGTGACCAACTTGTGCGTGATGCCCTGGTCGCGGTGCGTTCCTTCAGTGATTCTATGGACCGTATGCACGGGGTGCTGCGTTCCGACATGGATATGAACGGTTCCGATCTCGCGGCGCTGCGGATGCTCATCGTGCGCGAGCAGCGGGGGGAGTGGGTGTCGCCCCACGAGATCGCCAAACATCTCGCCATCTCCACGGCATCGACGACGAAACTGCTCGACCGCCTCACCGAGAGGGGGCATATCGAGCGCCGCCCGCACCCGGCCGACCGGCGGGCCCGCATCGTCGTGCTCACCGAACGCGCCCGCAGCGAGTTCTACCGCCACCTCGGGCACCGGATGACGAAGATGCGCGACGTGATGGACGGGTACAGCGACGAGGAACTGCGGTCGATCGCCCGCTTCCTCGACGACATGGACGACGCGCTCATCGAATGACGTCGCGGCCTGAATGAGGCTCTCTCGACGCGATCGTCAGGAAAGGCAGAAGGCTCCCGATCGGGGATAATCCCTGATCAGGAGCCTTCTCTTTGTTGCGGGGACAGGATTTGAACCTGCGACCTCTGGGTTATGAGCCCAGCGAGCTACCGAGCTGCTCCACCCCGCGGCACAAGGAATAGCCTAACACGGCTTCGGCGCTCGAGTGCACACGGGCGGGCTCCTCGGCCTCAGGCGCACGACGGACGACGACACGACAGGCGCCCAGCCGTTGCCGCGGATCGGGTCGACGGGGGAGGATGGGGCGATGACCTCGGATGCCGTGGGTATCGCGGTGGCGCAGTTCGCGCCCACCGCCGATGCTGCGCACAACATCCGTGAGATCGACGAGCTGACCGTGCGCGCAGCGGCGCGAGGGGCGCGCGTGGTGCTCTTCCCGGAGTACGCGAGCTACTTCGTCGACCCCTTCGACGCGAGTCTGGCCGCGCACTCGCAGGATCTGGACGGTCCCTTCGTCGCCGCGCTCACGGCGATCGCGGCCCGCAGCGCAGTCGTGGTCGTGGCCGGTCTCGTCGAACGCGGCGCGGGCGAGCGCATACGCAACGCCGTGGTGGCGGTCGACGAGAGCGGTGTGATCGCCGTGTACCGCAAGCTCCACCTCTACGACGCCTTCGGCCAGCGCGAATCCGACTGGGTCGAACCCGGCGAGGTGAGCGCGCCCGAGACCTTCGAGCTCGACGGTCTGACCATCGCTTTGATGACCTGTTACGACCTGCGCTTTCCCGAGGTCGCGCGATTGTTGGCGGATGCCGGTGCCCACGTCGTGCTCGTCGCGGCGCAGTGGGTACGCGGTCCGCTCAAGGAGCACCATTGGCGAACGCTGCTGCACGCGCGCGCCATCGAGAACACGCTCTATGTGGCCGGCGCCGACCATCCGCCCCCGCTGGGGGTGGGAGCGTCCGTCGTCGTCGACCCGCAGGGTGTCGAGCTCGCCGGTGTCGGGACGGCAACAGACGTCGCGGTCGCCTTCGCAGATGTCGGCACCGTCGAGCGGGTGCGTCGCGTGAACCCGGCGCTGTCGTTACGGCGTTTCCGCGTCATACCGCGCTGATCGGCAGCGGACGCGGACCTCAGTTGGCGAGGCGGGCGAGGCGGTGGGCGGCGTCGGCGATGACGTCTTTCCGCTTGCACGCCGCAAAGCGCACAAGGGTGGCGTAGTCGGCGCGGTGCGACGTGCTCACGAAGGCGGTCAGCGGAATCGCCACGACACCGACGCGCTCCGGCAGCTCGCGGCAGAAGTCGGCGGCGTCCGTGCCGGGAGCCATCAGCGCTCGGGCATCCGCCACTGTGAAGTACGAACCGGCGGGTCGCGACACCGTGAAGCCGGCAGCCGCCAATCCGGCACCGAGCAGGTCGCGCTTGGTGCGCAGCGCTGCCGCGACACCGCTGAAGAAGTCGTCGGGCAGCGCCAGGCCGGCCGCGATGGCGTACTGGAACGGCGTGCCGTTCACGTATGTCAAGAACTGCTTCACCGCGAGTACCGCGTCGACGAGGTCGGCCGGTCCCGATACCCAACCGATCTTCCAGCCGGTCGTCGAGAAGGTCTTGCCCGCCGAGGAGATCGACAGCGTGCCTTCGTGCGCGCCGGGCAGCGTGGCGAGGGGAACGTGCGTGCCATCGAAGACGAGGTGCTCGTAGACCTCATCGGTCACGATGATCGCGTCGTGGCGTTCGGCCAATCGCACGATCTCTTGTCGCGTCGCGGCCGAGAAGACCGCGCCGGTCGGATTGTGCGGATCGTTGACGAGGATGATGCGGGTGCGGTCGGTGACCGCGCGAGCAAGCTCGTCGAGGTCGGGCTGGAAGTCGGGCCAGCGCAGCGGCACGGTCACCAGTCGGGCGCCCGCCAGTGCGACGCACGCCGCATAGGAGTCGTAGTAGGGCTCGAAGACGACGACCTCGTCGCCGGGGGAGTCGATGAGCGCGAGAAGAGCGGCGGCAAGCGCTTCGGTGGCGCCGGCCGTGATCACGACCTCGGTCTCTGGGTCGGGTGTCAGGCCGTAGAACCGGTGCTGATGGTGGGCAACCGCGTCACGCAGCACGGCGACTCCTCGTCCGGGAGCGTATTGATTCGCTCCGGAGGAGATCGCCTCGCGCGCGGCATCCAGCACAGCGGCCGGCCCGTCTTCGTCGGGAAAGCCCTGACCGAGGTTCACCGCGCCGGTCTGCGCGGCCAGCGCGCTCATCTCGGCGAAGATCGTCGGCGCGGCGGCGCCGGTGTCGGATAGCAGTCCCGCGCCCTGCGCGGTGCGGCGCCAGGCGCCCGGAATCTCTCGCATCGCGCTCAGGTTACATGCATAGGGTGGGTCGAGTGTGGCCATAAGCAACACACAGCATCGCGCGACATTCTGGTCGGGACCTGGGAAGAAGGAAGCACACATGAGCGAGAACATCCCCTCCAACAACGACCCGCAGGATGCTGCCGCAAAGGGCGACGACGCCACGCAGAGCCACGCCGCGCCGCAGGGTGACGCCTTCGGTGCCACCGCCTCGTACGAGCGTCCGCCCGTGCCCGAACAGTCGGCGACCCACGCCGCTCAGGCTCCGGCGGCGCCGTCGGGCTATGCCGCCCACACTCCGTACACGCCTCCGACGGCCCCGGTGCACGGAGCGCACGCCCCGGCGTACGGTGCGGCGGCGTACGGCTCCGCACCCTACGGCACGCAGCCCACCGCCCCTCACGCCACGGCATCGGCGGAGCCGGCGGCGCCGTCCGCAAGGGTGGGTGCCGGCAAGATCGTGGGCATCATGGTCGCGGCTGCGCTCGTCGGCGGCGCCGCAGGCCTCGGGGGGG
>CAUPYO010000030.1:0-10937 GCA_963515565.1 uncultured Microbacterium sp. | reverse complement strand
CCAAGACGGCCTACGCCTGGGCCTTACCCCACTAAGAGGCGGCGGGGGGGCCCCTGGTTCCCAGCGAACCGGACCCCCGCGCCGCGTCGTCTGTCCCCCGACGAAAGCGAAGACCGGCGTGGTCCACTCCCTCACGATCACTGCAAGCAGCGTCGATGCGGGCCTCCTGGCCCTGCCCTGGTCCACGCCCCTCGACGAGTGGGGCAAGGACACGATCGTCTCTCTGCCCAAGGGCCTTTCGCGCCACCTCGTCCGCTTCGCCGATCTCTCCGGCCGTGTCGTCGCGGTCAAGGAGACCACCGGCGAGATGGCGCGCCGGGAGTACGACATGCTGGGCTCGCTCGGTCGCCTGGACGTGCCGTGTGTCGAACGCGTCGCCGTGATCGACGGGCGTCGCACCGCCAAGGGCGAGCCTCTCCCCGCGGCGCTCGTCACCGCCCACCTCAAATTCTCGCTCCCCTACCGGGCTCTGTTCACCCAGGTGCTGCGCCCCGACACCGCCGGCCGGCTCGTCGATGCGCTCGCCGCCCTCCTCGTGCGTCTGCACACCACGGGCTTCTTCTGGGGCGACGTGTCGCTGTCCAACACGCTCTTCCGCCGCGATGCCGGCGCTTTCGCCGCCTACCTCGTCGACGCCGAGACCGGTGAGCTGCACGAGGCCGGACTCACGCGCGGTCAGCGCGAACACGATCTCGACGTCGCCCGGACGAACATCGCCGGCGAGATCATGGATCTCGAAGCCGGCGGCCGCCTCGAAGGCGGAGTGGATGCCGTGGCAGTCGCCGACGGCATCATGTCGTCGTACCACTCGCTGTGGGCGGCCCTCACCGACAAGGAGAGCTTCGCCGCGGGCGAGGCATGGCACATCACCGAGCGGGTGAAGCGCCTCAACGATCTCGGCTTCGACATCGGCGAGATGTCGATCCGCACCACCTCCGACGGCACGACCGTCTCGATCCAGCCGAAAGTCGTCGATGCGGGGCACCACCAGCGTCGACTGTTGCGCTTGACCGGGCTCGACGTCGAAGAGAACCAGGCCCGCCGCCTGCTCAACGACATGGACGAGTTCCGGGCGCGCGTGTCACGTCTCGGCTCGGACGAGGAGATGGTCGCGCACGAGTGGCTGACCCGTGTTTTCGAGCCGGTCATCAAGGCGATCCCGTGGGATCTGCGAGCGAAGCTCGAGCCCGCAGAGGTGTTCCACCAGGTGCTCGAGCACCGTTGGTATATGTCGCAGGCCCGCGGTCAGTCGGTGCCGATCGCGGAAGTCGTCTCGTCGTACATCGACAACGTGCTGCGCTATCGCCGCGACGAAGCCACCGTCATGGGACCGCCGACCGAGACGATGGCCATCCCGATCGTGACGTCGGCGATCTCGACGATCGACGATGACGAGGACGACGACATCGATTGGCGCGACCTGGTTTAGCGTTTCGAGTCGCTGCGCTCGCTCAACGACCGGGGTGCTGCGCTCGCTCAACGACCGGGCAGCCGCGCCCGCAGGGCCGCGCCGAGTCCCCGTGTCAGTAGCCGACGGTGAAACGTTCCCGCGCGTGCTTCGGGTTCTCGATCTCGTCGAGGATGGCGACCGCCAGATCGGCGCCGGAGATGAACGATTCCCCCGCGGCATCCGTCACGATGACGTCGCCGCCGTCGCGGTAGGCGCCTGTACGCTCGCCCGGGTTGAAGGCGCCGAAGCCACCGGCCGGGTGCACGAAGAACCAGTCACGTCCGGTCTGCTCGGTCTGCAGATCGTCGAGCACGCCGATCATCTCGAGCGCCTCCGCCTTGTACTCCTCCGGGAACCCCGAGTCGACGACGCGCGGGCCGCCGGGAGCGACGAGGCTGCCACCGGCTCCGCCGATGACGCCGAGGCGCACGCTCTCCGGAAGAACCGTGTTGAGTGCCTCGAGGTTGGGCCGCACGAGCCCTTCCATCGCGCCGCGCGGCGCAACCGCGCTGATGACGACGTCGACGCCCTCGAGCTGGATGACCAAGCCCGGGATGTCGAGCAGCGTGGCCTCGATGTAGGTGGCGCCCGGCACGCGGTCGGCGGCGACCGAACGCGCCACCGACAGCACGGTGTGACCGCGGTCGACGGCTTCGGAGACGATGTGGCGGCCGGCGAAACCGGTTCCGCCCAGTACAGCGATGATGGCCATGTCGGTCAGTTCCTTCGTTCGGTGTGGCGTCACTCGGCGGCGGCGCGGATGGTGGCGACCTGATAGAGCGCGACGGATGCCGCGATGCCGGCGTTGAGCGATTCGGTGGCGGCCGAGATCGGGATCGAGACGATCTGGTCGCACGTCTCGGTGACGAGCCGCGACAGCCCCTTGCCTTCCGAGCCGACGACGATGACCACGGGACGATCGGCGAGCTCGAGCTGCGGAAGCGCAACGTCACCGCCGCCGTCCAGGCCCAAGACGAACACGCCCTGCTTCTTGAGATCCTTCAGCGTCGTCGTCAGGTTGGGGGCCATGGCGACCGGCACGCGGGCGGCGGCGCCGGCACTCGTCTTCCACGCGGCGGAGTTGACACCGGCCGAGCGACGTTGCGGAATGATGAGCCCCTGGCCTCCGAACGCGGCCGTCGAGCGGATGATCGCGCCGAGGTTGCGCGGGTCGGTCACACCATCGAGGGCGACGAGCAGCGGAATCTGCCCCTTGTCGATGATCTTCTCGAGCAGGTCTTGCGGGTGCGCGTACTCATACGGCGGCACCCTGAGGGCGACACCCTGGTGCACGCCGTCGAATCCCGCCATGCGGTCGAGCTCGGGGCGGGTCACCTCCATCACGGGGATGCCACGCTGGGTGGCGATCGACAGCATCTCCTTGACGCGGTCGTCCATCTCCACGCGCTGCGCGATGTAGAAGGCGGTTGCGGGAATGCGCGCCCGCAGAGCCTCCAGGACGGAGTTGCGCCCTGTCACATTCTCGGTGTCGTCGCCGGCCTTGGCCTTCGGTGCACGCGACGAGGTCGGCTTCTGCCCGGGCCGCCCCTTGCCTCCCGCCGCGGCGTAGCGCTCGGCCGCAGCCTTGCGCTTGCCGGCGACATGCCACGCGCGATCTTCCGCCTTGGGCGTGGGTCCCCGGCCTTCGAGCGCCTTGCGCCCGAGACCGCCCGTGCCCTTGACAGGGCCCTTCTTCTTACCTTTACCCGCAGAGGGGTTGCCCGGCTTAGCCATCGTTCAGACTCCAATGTGTCCCGTCGGGACCGTCTTCGAGGACGACGCCTGCCGCCGCGATCGCATCGCGGAGACGGTCGGCGGCCGCCCAGTCTTTGTTCGCGCGCGCCTCGGCACGCTGGGTGATCATCGCCTGCAACAGGCCGTCGAGGGCCCGCGCCTGCGCGTCGTCGGTGTCACCGCGCCAGCGCGGATCGGTGGGGTTCATGCCGAGCACGCCGGTCATCCGACCGACCTCGACCAGCGCACGGGCGGCACCGTCGCGATCGCCGGCGTCGAGGGCAGCATTACCCGCGCGCACCGTTTCGTGCACGACCGCGAGGGCTTGGGGCACGCCGAGGTCGTCGTCCATCGCGGTGGCGAAGGCATCGGGAAGGTCGGCGGCCACGAGGGGCGTGCTCGTCCCCAGCGCCCGCGCGGCGCGCTGCTGAAAGATGCGGATGCGATCGAGCGCCGCTTCCGCCTCGTCGAAGGAAGCGGGCGTGAGGTCGAGGGTCGAACGGTAGTGCGCCGCGCCGAGGGCGTACCGGATGACGAGGGGGTCGCGCTCGACGAGCACATCTGCGGCCAGGAGGTGATTGCCGAGCGACTTCGACATCTTCTGATCGCCGACGGTCACCAGGCCGTTGTGCACCCAATAGCGCGCGAAAGCATCGCCCGCTGCTGTCGACTGGGCGAGTTCGTTCTCGTGATGGGGGAAGCGCAGATCGATACCCCCGCCGTGGATGTCGAACGAGCTGCCGAGATAGCGCCGGCTCATGGCCGAGCACTCGATGTGCCAGCCGGGACGCCCCGGACCCCAGGGGCTCTCCCAGACGGCGTCCGCCGGTTCACCGGGCTTGGCGCCCTTCCACAGGGCGAAGTCGCGGGCGTCGCGCTTGCCTCGCGCATCGGCGTCGGCCGCGGGCTCCATCGCATCGATGCTCTGGTGCGTGAGCTCGCCATAGGCCGGCCACGAGCGCACGTCGAAGTACACATCACCGGCGGCTGCGTACGCGTGGCCGCGGGAGATGAGCGTCTGGATCAGCTCCTGCATCTGCGGAATCGACCCCGTGGCGCGTGGTTCGTAGGTCGGCGCGAGAATTCCGATCGCGGCATACGCGCGGCCGAACTCTCGCTCCATGCGGTACGCGAGCGCCCACCACGGCTCGTTCTCCGTCGCGTTCTGCAGCACCTTGTCGTCGATGTCGGTGACGTTGCGGACGAACGTGACCCGCCCGAAGCGTCTCGCCAGCCAGCGCCGCAGCAGGTCGAAGGCGAGCGCCGCTCGCAAGTGGTGGATGCCGGGACCCGACTGCACCGTGGGACCGCAGACGTACATGGTGACGTGACCGGGGCTCTGCGGCGCGAAGTCGCGCAACGCCTGTGCCTGGGTGTCGTAAAGCCGGACTGTCACCGCTCCAGCCTACCGGCGCGCGAACCGCGCGACAGCGGCGGATGACAGCTCTCGTCAGCGGGGGAAGACGACCGCCACCGCGAATGCCGCGACGCCCTCGCCCACACCGGTGAAACCCAGGCCGTCGGTGGTCGTCGCCGAGACCGAGACCGGCGCGCCGAGTGCCGTCGACAGGACCGACTCGGCCTCGGCCCGGCGTGGGGCGAAACGCGGTCGGCGCGCCTGCACCTGAACCGAGACGTTGCCGACATCGAAGCCGGCCGCTTCGACGAGTTGCCGCGTGCGGGCGAGGAAGACGTCCGCGTGCGCCCCGGCATACTGAGCCTCGTCCGTGCCGAAATGGGTGCCGATGTCGCCGAGTCCGGCCGCCGCCAGCACAGCGTCGACAATCGCGTGGGCGACGGCGTCGCCGTCCGAGTGTCCGTGCAGGCCGCGTTCGCCGGGCCAGGCGACGCCGGCCAGCCAGAGGTCGCCCTCGCCGCCGAACGCGTGGACATCGGTGCCGACTCCGACGCGAGGCAACGCCACGCCGCGGCGCGGCTCCGCAGCGCCGAGCACACAACGCGCTCGGTCGAGGTCGGTGGGCGTCGTGATCTTGAACGCGCGTTCGTCGCCCGGCACCGTCCATACGGCCGTGCCCGCACTCTGCACGAGGGCGGCGTCGTCGGTGTGATCGCGCAATGCCGCAGCGTAGGCGGCGTCCAGGATCGTCCGCGAGAACCCCTGCGGGGTCTGCGCCGCTGCGAGCTCGGCGCGGTCGACGGCTTCACGGACGGCGTCGCCGTCGACTCTCTTGACCGTGTCGACGACGGGGAGCACGGGAAGCACCGCGTCTTTGCCGCTCTCGAGGGCCGCGATCACCCTCGCGAACACGTGAGGCGGCGTCAGTGCCCGCGCGGCGTCGTGCACCAGAACCCACTCGACATCGGGCCAGACCGCATGCAGACCTGCAGCCACCGACTCCTGCCTCGTGGCTCCGCCCGCCACGACCGAGACGAGGTCGTGGCGCTCGCCCGCCGCCTCCCTCGCCTCGGTGAGCGCATCGCCGACACGGTCTTCGGGGGCGACGACGATCACCTGGGCGAGCGGTGCGGCGAACACGCCCTCGAGCGCGTGGCGCAGCACCGTGTGCGCATCCAGCCCGACGAAAGCCTTCGGTGCTCCGGCACCCAGCCTCTGTCCCGACCCCGCCGCGACGACGATGACGGCGGTGCGCGGAACGGGAACCAGATCGGAACTCATGCCTCCGACCCTACCGACGCGGAGGCAGCTGGGCCGCGCGCCCCCGGCGCCGTGCGGCGGCGAAACAGGGACCCCCGGCGCAGGAGGAGGACGGACAGACTCAGCAGCAACGCACCGCCGAGCGCCGACCTCACATCGAGGAACCACTGCATCACGGCGAACGGCGGGGCGAAGGCGCACACCCACGCCAGCGCCACCACTAGCCAGCTGGGAGTCGGACCCACCTCGCCGATCCGCTCCCACCGCACGAGCAGCAGCGACAAGAGCAGCACCGTCCCGAGCACGACGACGAACATCAGCGGACGGGTCTGCCACCACTGCGCGCTCGCCGGTGCGAGCGCGGCGCCGGGGACCAGCAGACTCAGTCCGGTGAGAACGAGGATGACCGGCAGATGCCAGAGGTAGATCGTCATCAGTCGGCTACCCAGCACGAAGACGGCAGCGCTCATCGCACGCAGCTCCATGAGCCGCGCGAGTGCGGGTCGCAGCACCCGCAGCAGACAGGTCTGTGCCACGCCGAGCACCACGAGTGGCAGCGTGGGCGGGTTGAGGTTCGCGAGCATGTTCGGCTCATACGGTCCCCATGCCGTCAATGGCCACAGCAGCAGGAAGCAGCCCGCGCTGATCGCCAGGAGAGTGAGCGGATGCCGCCGGTCGAACCAGCCGTCGTGGTACCAGAATCCGAGTTGCTGGATCAGCGGCCAGACCAACAACAGGTTGAGCAGGCCTACCTCCGTCACCCCGCTCGAGAACCGTGCGGCATCCACGAGCACGACCCCCGTTGCGAGCAGTGCCAGCGTTGCGCGGGGCGCGCGGGCGTGCCACCGCGCCAGCTGCGGCACCGCCGCCTGACACAGCAGATACGCGGCGAGGAACCACAGCGGTGAGCCGGCGCCGGTCGCGGCAGCCGCAACGAGATCGGGAGAGACCTGCAGCAGGGTCGCCGCAGCGAGAACGATCGCGAAGAACACGAACAGGGGCAGTGCGGGCTGCGCCAGCCGCAACGTCCGGGTACGAGCGAACCCGACCGCGTCGCCGCCGCGGGCACGCCAAGAACGCCATCCGACCGCCGCCGCGAAACCGCCGACCACGAAGAACAGCGGCATGATCTGCCCCACCCACGTCGCCGCGGCAAACCACGGCTGCTGCTCCGCCGGGCGCGAAGCGACCAGTTCGCCGTTCGCACCGATCCCGATGCCCACCTGCAGCAGGTGGACGACCACCACGAACAACACGCACACGACGCGCGCGAGATCGAGAGTCAGATCACGTCGGGAAAGGTCGACGACAGGAGGGGCGGAACTCACGCCTCCATCATGGAGGAGTCAGCCGCGGAGCGACCAGATCAGCTGGCGAGAACCTCGTCGAGCACACCCGACGCGTGCTCTTCATCGGCCTTGAGCGCCAGGGCGATCTCGGAGACGAGGATCTGGCGCGCCTTGGCAAGCATGCGCGTCTCCCCGGCAGTCAGTCCGCGGTCCTGATCGCGGCGCCACAGGTCGCGAACGACCTCGCTCACCTTGATCACATCACCGGATGCGAGCTTCTCGAGGTTCGCCTTGTACCGGCGTGACCAGTTGGTGGGCTCCTCCGTGAACGGCGCGCGCAGCACGTCGAATACCTTCTCGAGACCGTCCTTGCCGATCACGTCACGAACCCCGACCAAGTCGACGTTGTCGGCAGGGACCTCGATGATGAGGTCTCCCTGCGTGACGTTGAGCTTCAGGTACTTCTTGGTCTCGCCCTTGATGATCCGGTCCTTGACCTCGATGATCGTCGCGGCCCCGTGGTGCGGATAGACGACCGTCTCGCCAACCTCAAAAAGCATGCAGTTATGTCCTTTCGGCAAAGTCCAGAATACCACAGCCGGCATACGCTAAGGTTCGCCGGCTGAGCGATGAAACCCGGAAGATCAGTGGCCTGCCCGCTCCGGCATAGAATGGGCACACACCGACTCGTCCAGGAGGATCCGTGAACACGCGCCGTCTCGCGTCCGTCGCTCTCGCCGCCGTTGTGGTCCTCTCCACGGCCGGCTGCAGCATGATCTCGCCGCAGGCCACGACCATCAGCTACTCCGCGGCCGAGGGCGTCAACATCACGCATTCGGCTCCGCTGAAGGTGCGCAACGCGCTCTTCGTGGCCAACGAGAAGGGCACCGAAGCCAACTTCCTCGCCGCGATCGTCAACGACACGGACAGCGACGAGACTCTCCTGGTCGGCGTGGACGGATCGACGCAGCGCGTACGCGTTCCCGCCCGGTCTACCGTGAGCCTCGGCTTCGACGGCGCCGACCCGCTGCTGTTCAGCGGACTGTCGTCCAAGCCGGGAACCGATGTCCGCACGTCGTTCCAGTCCGGCACCGGCGAAGCGGTCGAAGATCGCGTTCCGGTCCTCGATGGCACGCTCTCCTACCTCTCCGAGTTCGTTCCGTCCAACTGACCGGCGACGCCGCGGGCGGCCGAGCGTTCAGAGCTCGGCGCGATGCCCGCGCTCGGCGTTCACGCCTCGAATCGGTAGCCGAGACCGCGCACTGTCAGCAGCATGACCGGCTCGCTCGGATTGCGCTCGATGCGCGAACGGATGCGCTTGATGTGCACATCGAGCGTCTTGGTGTCACCGAAGTAGTCGCTGCCCCACACACGGTCGATCAGCTGCCCCCGGGTCAGCACGCGACCCGCGTTGCGCATGAGCAGCTCGAGCAGCTCGAACTCCTTGAGCGGCATGGGGATGGTCTGACCGTCCACGGCGACCGTGTGCCGATCGATGTCGAGCACCACACGCCCGCCGTCGACGATGCTGTCATCGAGCCCCAGATCGGGGCCTTCGCTGCGGCGCAGGACGGCACGCATGCGCGCGAGCAGTTCGCGCGAAGAGTACGGCTTGGTGACGTAGTCATCGGCGCCGAGCTCGAGTCCGACGACGATGTCGACTTCGGAGTCCTTCGCGGTGAGCATGATGATCGGCACCTTCGAGGTCATCCGCACCATGCGGCACACCTCTGTTCCCGGCATCCCGGGGAGCATGAGGTCGAGCAGGATGATGTCGGCGCCGCGGGCGGTGAATGCGTCGAGGGCAGCCGGCCCGTCTTCGGCGATCTCCACCTCGAACCCTTCGCGGCGCAGCAGGTAGGCGAGAGGATCGGCCAGGTCGGGCTCATCCTCGACGATCAGAACGCGGGTCATCGCTTCTTGTCTCCTTTCACCCGCGCATCATCGCGGGCGGCTTTCTTCTTGCGCTTCTTCTTGACCGGAAGATCATCGGGCGGGGCGACGGCGGGAAGACGGACGGTGAACGTCGACCCGCGACCGGGACGCGACCACACGTCGACTTCGCCGCCGTGGCGCTGCACGGCGTGCTTGACGATGGAGAGCCCGAGTCCGGTGCCTCCGGTGCGTCGCGAGCGCGCCTGGTCGGCGCGGTAGAACCGCTCGAACACCCGCTCCTGCTCGTCTTCGGGGATGCCGATACCGCGATCGGTCACGGCGATCTCGACGACGTCGCCGTCGCTTTTCACACCCACCCCGACCTGGCCGCCCTGCGGCGAGTAGGCGATGGCGTTGGCGACGAGGTTCGCGATCGCCTCGGTGAGCACCTGCACGTCACCGCGCACGTAGGCATGGCGCGAACCGCCACGCGCGACGGTGATCGCGGCAGAGTCGGCAGCGACCGACTGCGACTCGATCGCCGCAGCCACCACCTCGTCGACCGACACGTCGCGCAGCTCGGTGAGGTCGTCGGCGGACTGCAACCGCGAGAGGTTCATGATGCGTGACGTCAGTTGGCTCAGCCTCGCCGCCTCGGCGCTGAGCCGGCTGGCGAAGTGGCGCACCTGGTCGGGATCGTCGGCGGCGGATTCAACGGCTTCGGCGAGCAGGCTCACCGCGCCGACCGGCGTCTTCAGTTCGTGACTGGTGTTCGCGACGAAATCGCGGCGCATCTCCTCGACGCGCTCCTTCTCGGTGATGTCGCGGACGACGATGAGGATGAGTCGAGGGGTGATGACGCTCGCCCGCGCCGACACGAGCCGCGGTTCGACGCCCCGCTTCAGGCGCATGGTCTGCGTCTCCGGCATCTCGGTGCGGCGCACGGTGCGGGCGAGTGCCCGCAGTTCCTCACCGGGCAGAGCGAAATCCTCGTGCATACCGAACAGCGTCGCCGGCGCCGACACGGCGACGATCTGCAGCGAGGTGTCGACGACGACCGCGACCTCGTCCATTCCCTGGAGAACGGCCGCCGTGCCGTCCGGCAGGGCCGTGGATGCCGCCACCCGTGCACGGTCGCGCGCGCGCAGCGAGATCAGCACGAGCGTCGCCACGCCGCCGCCGAGAACGAGGCCGAGGATCAGCGCGATCACCGGCTGCAGGGAGTCCATGCTCCCAGCGTAGGGTGGACGGACACCGCAGATTCACGTTGCGGATGCTCACCCGAAACCGGGGTGGCAACGTTCATCGTTGCGGCACCGATCGTTAACCTTGGCCCGCGATGATCGCCGGGTCAGCGGATGGCACTGTGCCTCCCCGCGCGAAGAGAGGTCTCCTGATGCGCGAAGTTTTCCACCAGTCGCTCGAAGACGTGCAGGCCCGTCTCGTGGAGATCGCCGAACTGGTCACCGAGGCGATCGACAAGGCCACGCGCGCGTTCGGCACGAGTGACGTCGCCCTGGCAGAAGAGGTCATCGAGGCCGACCAGGTCATCGACGAGAAGGCCGTCGCCCTCGACGAGCTCGCGATCCAGATCCTCGCCCGTCAGCAGCCCGTCGCCCGCGACCTGCGCATCGTCGTCGCTGCGCTCCGGGTGAGCGCGTCGCTCGAGCGGATGGGCGACATCGCGGAGCACATCGCCCAGCTGACGCGCATGCGCTTCCCGGAGCGCGCCATCCCCAAGGGCCTGAAGGGCACCTTCACCAAGATGGGCGAGCTCGACGTCGAGGTCGCGAAGACCCTGACCGAGCTGCTGCGCACCGAGGACCTGTCCTTCGTCGAGACGCTGCGCACCCTCGACGACAAGATCGACGACCACCACCTCGCCGTGTTCGAGAAAGTGCTGAGCGAGAACTGGCAGGGTGAGGCGGGAGCCACGGTCGACGCGACCCTCGCCAGCCGCTACCTCGAGCGC
>CAUPYO010000029.1:0-11114 GCA_963515565.1 uncultured Microbacterium sp. | reverse complement strand
ACTCCCGGGGGGGGGAGCACATATGACCATCGAGACCGACGCGCTCGTCGTGGGCAGCGGATTCGGCGGCGCCGTCGCCGCTGCACGGCTCGCTCAAGCGGGCCTACGGGTGACCGTGCTCGAGCGCGGCCGTCGCTGGCGACCCGGCGACTTCCCCCGTTCACCCCGACTGGCAGAGGGATGGCTGTGGGCACGCGGTCGCGGACTGTACGACGTTCGCTGGCTGCGCTCGATGATCTCGGTGCAAGCGGCGGGCTGGGGTGGTGGCTCACTGGCCTACGCGAACGTGTTCGCCCGCCCCGCCGAGCAGACGCTCGACGACCGCTGGTCTGCTGAGGTGCGCCGCCCCGAGCTCGACCGCTACTACGACCTCGCTGCCTCCATGCTCGAGGTCACCCCCGTGCAAGACGATCCGACCACCGGCCGGGTTCCCGACCGGACTGCCGTGCTCGAAGGGTTGAGCGCCGATATGGGGATATCGTCGGCGACCTTCCGCCCGAACCTGGCAGTGCGCTTCGGCGATGCGCGCGAGTGGCGCTCGAATCGCTTCGGCAGTGCACAACGCGGCTGTAGCTACTCGGGCGAATGTATCGCTGGCTGCAATCAGGGCGCCAAGAACTCCCTCGACCACAACTACCTCGCTCTCGCGGAGACGCATGGTGCGCGGGGTGTCGCCGACGCCGAGGTGACGCGCATCGAGCAGGTCGACACGGGGTGGGCTGTGACGACGACGTCGTCCGATGGCCGCACGCGGCGGTGGTCGGCTCGATATCTCTTCCTCGCTGCGGGCGCAGTCGCAACGACTGAGCTGCTCTTGCGTGCCCGTGACGTCGATGCCACGTTGCCCCGTCTTTCGCCGCACCTGGGGACGCGATTCTCTGGCAACGGTGACTACCTCGCGCTCAGCAACCTCCGCCACGTCCCCGGTGACCTCACGACCGGACCCACCATCACCACCACCACCATCCTCGACGTCTGGGAACGATCCCGGCCGGTGTGGTTCCAACTGCAAGACGGTGCCGTACCCGCAGTCGTCTCCGATCTGTTGCACCGCACACTGCCCCTCCGTCGCCTCCGTCAACAGTGGCGAGCAGCCCGCGGCGTCGACGCCCGAAAGAACATCGCCCTCCTGTCGATGGGACACGATGCGGGAACCGGCCACCTCACCCTCGACCACCGCGGTCATTTACGGCTGCGGTGGATCAATCGGCGTCAAGCGCGACTCTATGCCGCGGAAGACCGCGTCGGGCCCGCCATTGCGCGGTTGCTGCGCAGTCGCGTTCACCCGGTCGCCACCTGGTCGCTGCTGCGTACGCCAGTGACCGTCCACGCACTCGGCGGCGTCCCC
Organism: uncultured Microbacterium sp.; assembly: GCA_963515565.1. Taxonomy (GTDB): domain Bacteria; phylum Actinomycetota; class Actinomycetes; order Actinomycetales; family Microbacteriaceae; genus Microbacterium. The sequence goes on along the minus strand of CAUPYO010000029.1, from coordinate 9,766 downwards.
ATCGGGCCGGACATCACGACGGGCGTCGTCGGACCCGACCGACAAGTGCATGGCTACCCCGGCCTCTACGTCATGGACGGCGCCGCGCTGCCGGGCTCGACAGGAGTCAACCCCTCAGCCACGATCCTCGCGACCGCCGAACGCGCGATCGAACTCTTCATCCGAACCGAACAGCGCAACCCCCGGTGGCAAGCGCCCGAAATGAGCACCATGACACCCGCACCCGTCCCCGAAGACACAGCATCCGCGTGGATGCGGCAACGCCGCCGCGCCACCGAAGACGACGGCGTCACGATCCACGAGACCATCCGCGAAGTGCCCCTGACCAAGCTCAGGGCCGGGCGCCTCGATGTCACCCTGACCATGCCCAGTCTGGCTCGGTTCGCGGAAGATCCACTGCGTCGACTCGACGCCGCGGGCACGATCTCGCTCGCCGAGCTGCCTGGCACCCACGCGGTGACTGGCACATTCCAGCTCTTCCCGCCGGGCAAAGACTACCTCATGCGATACGACCTCACCATCGTCGACCGCGGACGGAGCATCTGGGTACTGACCGGGATCAAAAGCCAAGTCGGCCGCGGCCCACTCGCACGCTACCGCGCCTCTACCCGCGTCGTCTTCGATGTTCAGTCAGCAGACGGCGCGACGGCGTTCCGCGCACACCTGCGCATCCTCCCACAGGACGTCCTCCGTAACGGTCTGTCGATCCGCGGCACTGGCTTCACCTTTGCGCGGCGGCGTCGCGCATTTTTGCGCTTCTGCGTCGTGTTCACACGCGGGCTCCTAGCTCGACGAATCTCGCAGCGAAAGGACGTTTGATGGATGACATCACGCACCGTCTTGTCAATGACTGGGTCGCCTTATGGAACGGCGACCTCGCAGCAACGGACCGCATCGTGGCCGAGGATTTCACCTCTCATGCTGCACCGCTGACAGGTGGCGAACCCGGAGAATCGATGGGTCGGTCGGCTCTGAATGGCTGGGTCAACGGCATCCACAGTGTGCTGAGAGATCTGCGTTTCACTGTGCAGCTCGGACCGTTCCGCGACACCGACACCGTGGTCCTGCGATGGCGCGCAGACGGCGCCTACGTCGGCGGTGTTCCCGGTGCAACCGCTGCGGTCGGGCAGATGGTGAACTTCTTCGGCACCGACATCCTTCGAGTCGAACGGGACGGGCGCATCCACGAGTACTGGGCGAACGCCGACAGCCTGTGGTTCGCCCAGCAGATCGGGCTCGACGTCGATTCCCGCCGGCGGTGGCCGCGGATGAGCGCGTAATAAGTCGCGCCCCGCGCACTCTCTCACACGACGCCTCCACGACGAACATCACTTACTCGCGCACGCTCGAGCTTTGGCGTCATTCGCCGTGCGCACTTGGAGCATCATGAAAAGCCGCACACCAACATTCGCCCGCCGGAGCATCGTCGGGCTCGCCACCGCCGTCGTGGCATGCATCGCCCTGACTCCCGCCCTGTCGCCCTCGGCCGCTTCTGCCGCGACAGCGGAGCGCGCCACGGAAGCAACGATCGACACCCTCGAGTTCACACAGCAGAACGTCACGTCGGGATCGGCTGCCGAGCTGAGCGGGACTTGGTCGCTGCCCGACGATCCCGCCACTCCTGCGGGCTTCACTATCGCTCTCCCCGAAGCGCTCCAAGGCAGATCGGACGGCTTCCCGTTGCTGGACCCGTCCGGAACCGCAATGGGTCAATGCACCGTGACGACAACCGCATTGGACTGCGTCTTCGACGACGACTACCTCACAGCCCACCCGCGCGACTTGCACGGGTCGTTCACGTTCTGGGTGACGGTCACCACCGAGACCACACAGTCGACGACCGAGTGGTACTCGATCGCGGGACGCACTGTCACGATCACGGTAGATCCTGCGCCGACCCCGGGATCGGGCCCCGGCGCGTGCACGACTGACTGCGCCTTCACCGGACGGGAGAACGGCAAGTGGGGCTCCTACGACGCTGCGAACGGTGTGATCGACTGGGTCGTGCAGATCGGGTCGGGCCGCGACGGCCTGACCGACGGCGCCACCGTCACCGTCACCGACCGCCCGGGACCCCACCAGGAACTGCTCAACGAATACAACGGAACCACCTACGCCCAGCTCTGGGAGTCCTCACGACTGGTCGTCGACGGAGGCCGAGAGTTCCCTAGTTACTGGGCACCGGTGGATCCCTCGACCTACGCCCGCACTGCGTCTTCGGTGACATTCACCGCCCGCGCCGGACACTATTACGACGTCCACTTCGTGACCCGCGTCACTGACCAGGGCGTGGCCGGCAGCTACACGAACGATGCCGACATCGCCGTAGAGGGCAGCGACACCGTCCCGGTCGCCGGTACAGTCATCCGCCAGGGCGGCGGCGGAAACGGAAGCGGCACGGGCCCGGCCCCGACGCCGACGCCGCCCCCGACTTCGACGCCGACGCCGACTTCGACGCCGACCCCGACTTCCACGCCGACGCCGACGCCCACACCCACCGTCGGCACCTCCGCCCGCACCGGCGCGACCCTCGCCGTCACCGGATCGAGCATGGGCGTTGTCGCTCTCGCGCTGCTCGTCGGCCTTCTGGCGCTGATGACCGGCACGCTCCTCATCGCGCGTCGCCGGAGGAATCGAGGCTCGCGATGAGATCCGATGCCCGAATCCTCAGGGCGCTCGACGCCCTTCTCAACAGCCGCGACATCACGGTCGAAGACGCCGTCGAACGATACTTCTCAGACGAGTATCGCCAACGCACCGACGGCGTCTGGAGCGACCGGGCAGAGTTCGTCGAGCACATCGCGCACCTACGACAGATCATCGATAGAGCCGAGATCGAGGTTGTCGACGAGCTTGCGCTCGACCGGTCATACGCCGATCGTCACCGGGTACACATCACCAAGGTCGACGGCACCATCGTCGTCCAAGAGGTCTATCTCTTCGGCACCCTCACCGACGACGGCCGGTTCGCCGAAGTCCACGAAGCTACACGCATGATCACCGGCAGCGACGCAGACCGTGACATCGGAAACGCGCGAGCGGACAAGCCGCCGCCGCCTGCACGTCTATGACGGTCTGGGCGCTGCCTGCGATGCAGGGGGGACGAACCGCTCGTGTCTGCCCCGAAGGATCCCGTGGCCTTCGAGCGCTCGCAGCTTGACGGGTCGGAGCTGCTGTCGCGCTATCGGGCGATGTCACGGCTGTGTCGCGCGCAGCCTGAGCTCACCGATCCGCACCGACGGAGGCGCGACAACGGCATTCTGGGCGGGTTCGTGGATGTCGCCCCCTCGGCTGAATGGCGGGCGTGAGCGCGCACGTGCTGCGCGATGTCAAGGGTCTGGTGCGCAGCGGCATCCCTTCGTACCGTGATGGGCATGCACGCTCGCGCCCGTTCCGGCACCGACCTCGCCCGTCAGATCGTCGTCATCTCGACGGTCGTTTTCATGCTCATCGCGGCGATGGTGGGCACCGGCCTGTTCGGCGGAACGAACGTCCGCGACCTCCAGGGTGGGGCCCTCGATGCCGATTCCACGGTGCTGGCGCCGGCGACGTCGGCCTTCTCGATCTGGTCGCTGATCTACGTGCTGATGATCGCATATGCGATCTGGCAGGCGCTTCCCTCGCAGCGTGCGCGTGAACGGCAGCGGCGTGCGGGCTGGTGGGTCGCGCTCACGGCGGTTCTCAACGGAGGCTGGCTGCTCGCTGCGCAGTTCTTGACGCTTCCGGCGACGGTCGTCGCAATCGTCGCGCTGCTCGCCGCTCTCGGTGTGACGGTCCGGCGCCTGGTGCGCACGCCCGCTGACACGTGGGCCGACCGCCTCTTGATGGACGGCACCGTGGGCATTCACCTCGGGTGGGTCAGCCTCGCGACGGTCGCGAACATCACAGCGTGGCTCGCCACCGATGTCGTTCCGGCGATGGATGCCGACGGCCAGCAGCGGTGGGGCGTGATCGTCGTCGTCGTCGTCGCGCTCGTCGGCATCGCGGTCGCCTTCGGTACGGGCGGCCGCATCGCGCCCGCTCTCGCGATGACCTGGGGTCTCGTCTGGATCGGGGTGGCCCGCACGAGCGGTGAGCCGCACGCGCCGGCCGTCGCCACGGCGGCATTCATCGTCGCCGCGGTGATCCTGCTTACCGCGATCGCTGCGACGCTGCGACGACGCACGGTGGCTGCGACGATCGGCGACTGAGCCGGCGTGGGCGCCGCGTAGCGGTGCTCTCACGGGCGCGCGAACGCGCGCGCGTTGGTGATGATTTGAGAACGTGAGGTACCTGCTCTCCTGATGGAGAGACAGGTAGGTGGACATTCTTCACAGATCGAGGATTCGAAGGTGCGCGGCCGGCGGTGGCCGTCGCCGGCATCACGAGCGCCCTCGTCGACGCCGCGCGTACCTGGGCGCTCCCATGCACCAGGCGCGCTTGCTCTCGCTCAGCGGTCGTCAGATAGCGCCCCTCAGCCACGGTGACCAAACCCAAGGCTTCCAGCAGATGCCGTGCGCGCTGCACGGTCTTGCTGCTCATCCCGAGCTGCGTAGCGACGGTCTCGTGCGCCGTGGCCACGCCGCGCCTTGTCGGCCGATCAGCCGACAACCGATCGGCGTACGCGACGCGCAGCAATGTGGCGGCCGCTACGCGCGCCTGCGGCGTAGCTCTTCACCCTCGGGCGTCCGCAGCGCATCCATCACAGCGTCGAACCACGCTTCGGCCGACCACCAGGCCGGCAGCTCTGCGTACGCCCCAGAGGGCGCCGGCAGAGCCCACGAGCCCCGTGAAACACTGGGGCCATTGGCGAGATGCTTACCGTGCCGATCTGGGAGTACCCCGCGGAGGCCCGTCGACGAGCCGGCCGCACCCACGTTTCGGCCACGTACGCCCGGCAACAGCTTCTTGACGTCCCCGTACGCATCCGCACCGCGGACGGCCCCATCGGGGTCACCGTCCCCACGGAAAGGATCCAGAGCACGGGAGTCTCTGTCGACGAATACGTCGCCAGCTACGCCCTCCTGCGCAACATGAAGCTGATGACCTGTGACAGTCGCGCCCACACGCACGTGCGCGTCATCCCCGAAACCTGACGCGGCGACGCGCAACACGCTCGCTGCGGACACCCCCAGCGTCTGCGAGAGCACCCCCGCATACGGGGATCGCAACGCCACAGCGGCAGCAGCAAGCCAGACGCGATCGCGCGACACGCTGTTGGTGCCCCTGTGGGCGGTTCTTCCTCACATCGCCTGCACCTGTTCCTGTCGCCAAACTTCGACAGATGAGGCTCAAGAGCTTCGAGGCCTGCCCATGGTGGGCCTCAACTCGTTTACGCGACGTCGCCGATAGGCAGCTCCCCGTCCTTCGGTGCCTGGGCCGGCCACCAGAAGGGCAACCCGCGGTCATTCAGCTCGTCTTCGAGATGGTCGATGACAGCTTCGAGAAAGACGGCGTTCGAAAAGTCGGCACTCGCGGCGAGTTGGCTCAGCCGATCCTTACGACGCCGTTCGATCGCCCAGCCGACGCTCACGGGGTCTTCGTTGCGGGCGAGTTTGTCTGAACGCATCGCGATACCGCGCCATTGCTTAAGGCGGTGCCCTTCGTCCTATTGGAAAGCGCGCACCCGGAGTACATGGCCACGCGCAGCGTCGTGGTGTGGGGTCTGTGCTTCGCTGGATGGTCTGCATTCACCATCGCCGCAGCCATCGTCCCACCGCGGGACAGTTGGAGTGTCCCACGGTGGGACACTCCAAGGGGGTCACGATGTCGGAGTTCGTCAGCTCGGCCGAGGCGTTCAGGGTCGCGCGGGAGCGCGCCAGCGTCGCTTCCTCGATGGAGGCGCATCTGTTGCACCTCGCCGTGTTCGATGCGCGAGAGGCTGGCCGGTCCGTTCGTGAGACCGCCGCCGCGCTGAGCGTCCCCAAGAGCACCGTCGATCGGCACTGGCGACCAGGCCACAGGTGCCCCGACGTGGTGCCGATGTGGGGTTCCGCTGCGGCCTGGCGCGAAGCTCGCGCCGCCGTGTGGGCTCACAACCCGCGCGAGCTGGCCAACGACTGGGTTCCCTACGAATGGACCGACACCGGGACAGAGCGCTCCGTCCGTCTACGCACGCGCGGCGTCGCCCGGCTGCGGTCGGTCGACGACGGAACAGTTGTCGACGCGACGATTGAAGGGGCTGAGAACGATGAATGATCCGCTGCGGTTTCACATGTTGAGCAGTTGCAGCGCCAGAGTAACCATGTTGTCCTTTCCGAGCTGACTGTCCTGACCCCAGTGCCCGCCTCCGATCTGGACGTGTACCCCGGGGACGATCACCGTTCCCGAGCCCCCATCGACAGGGGCGGACTCCGCGCCGAGCCACAGCCCCACGCCTCCAAGCGCGTCTAGCCGTGGGTCGGTGAAGTAGCCCTTGATCCCGTACTGCTCCGCTACAGCCGGGTCAGGCACGTCCGAGGTGTCCGCCGTGATGGTCACCGAGAAGATCTGGATGTCTGCGAGCGCCGAGATATCTCCCTCCGCGGGCTTCCACACGCAGGAGATCACGTCTTGCTCGATGTAGGAGTCCTCCTGATCGAGAGGCATGCCAGCAACGTAGTCGGGCGCGGCCGCGGCGATCTGATCACAGCTCCCGATCCTGGGGAAGGCGTGCACGGTGGCCTCGGCGGGTTGTGACGGTTCGGACAGACCTCCCGGATCCGGTGCCTCTGTCACTGGCGCGGCTGAGGGGGCCGCGGACCCCAAGGGAGCGCACCCTGCGAGCATCGCGGCTGACAGGAGAGCACCGACCACAATCCATTCCCGAGCAGATTTCACGGTCAGCATGTTAGTGACCTTCAGCTGAATCCTGCTCATCCATGCCGTTCTCCGTCTCTGACTGGTCGACTTCACTAAGAAATCTCGGCCGCACGCCGACAGAACCACGGATTGCTCTTCGTCGAGCTCGCCGACGAGAACAGCTGGCGGGAGCGCCGGTCAGGCCGCAGGCGCCCCGAACCAACGGGGCGGGGCAGTGGACGCCCACCTATCGAGAGAGTCGAACGGGAACCCGGAGTAGCCCAGGACCATCTGCGCGACCTTGTAGGCGGCGCCCACTGTGGGCCGGCGGTACTCTCACGCGATGATCACCCCTGACGGGTTCGAGGTCGCGGCCACGCGCGACTGTCCCCCCTGCGGCACCGTCCTGCGCCGTGCAGCACACGGCTACTGGTGCGCACACTGCCAGCTCATCGTCGGTGTGTAGATCGCACAAAGCTGCGATCATAGGTCGTATGAAAATCGCCAATAATGGATATTATGTCGGATTGGATCCTCGAACGGTCCGACCCGACCGACTGGACGCCAGACAACGTCAGCCCGCTCCGGGAGGCCGTCACCGCCCATCTCGGGAACAGCTGCTGGTCAGCTGATCCAGGATTCTGAACCCACGTCGGCCACATAGCCGATCGATGCGCTCGGCACCGCCGCAAGGGCGGCAACTTGTTGGTCTACGGTGAGCATCATGGGCAAGAGCGCCGACGCAGCATACCCTCGTAACGAGCTGGAAACCGTCGATAAGGAGCTTCGGCGCCACCCAGGAGCCCGAGCGGGCCGGCGAATTGAGACCACCGATGCGGCGATCATCACGACGGGTCGTGGCGCCCCGCGTCGAGCTCGCGCAGGTAGGCGGCGTTGCCGCGGAGGGCGGGCTTGTAGCGCTCGAGCTCGGGGGTGTCGATATGGTCGGCGACGAGATCCAGCAGGGTGCCGAGCGCGGCATGCACGTGCCCGGCCGCATGCAGCGTGATCGCCTCGAAGGCGACGAGAGACACCGCATCGGGAAACTCGCTCCGCGCCTGCGCGAACACGGCGATCGACTCGTCGAACCGGTCGAGGTTTCGAAGCGTGCTGCCGAACTGCAGCAGGCAGCGGCGCCGGATGTCGCCGCTGAGCCCGGCGTCGAGAGCACGCTGATAGAGGCCGACCGCGGTGACTTCCTCTCCTGCCGTGTCGTACGCGCCCGCGAGTTCGTAGAGCACGCGGGGGTCGTCCGGATGCTCGGTGTGGATGGCGGCTACCGCCGCGATCGTGGGAGCCATGTCGTCGCGGTCGCGCGCCGCGAAGATGGCGTCGAGCTCGGCGTGCACGCGTTCGTCCATCCCTCGATCCTGTCATCGCGACGCGCGTGCGGGAGAATCCCGGGGCTTCGCCGCAGCCTCAGAAGGTCTGGGCGAACGCGCGCAGAATCCGTACCGGCTCGGTGAGTGAGGCGGCGAGCACGCGGGCGGCGATGCGGTCGTAGTCATTCGCCGCGAAGTACCCGTCGTCGCGGTACACCGCCATGCGTTGGGTGAAGGCGCGTCCGGTGGGCTCCGGGTGGAACTGGGTGGCGTAGAGCGTGTCGCCCAGGCGATACGCCTGCACGGGGCAGGCATCGTTGCGGGCGAGAAGCACGGCGCCTTCCGGCATCCGCCCGGTGCCCTCTTTGTGCGCCGTGAGCGCCGAGAACGACGGCGCCAACCCACCGAACAGACGGTCGCGCTGCGCGGCGCCTGTCACCTCGATGACCGTGGGCCCGGTGTCTTCGGGGTACGCGCGCGTCACGTCGCCGCCGAGTGCGCGTGTGACGACGCCGATTCCGTAGCAGGTGAACAGCGCGGCCGTCTCCCCGGATGCCGCCGCCTGCGCGAGCCTGGAGAGGTCGGCTTCGAGGCGTCGCTGCGAATCGGTCTTCGCCGACTCGGGGTCGGTCACGTTGAAGGGACTGCCGCCGACGACGGCACCGCGCCAACGCGTCGCGGCATCGGTCGGCCACGGGTCGCGAACGAGGTCCCATCGCTCCAGCTGGCTCTCATCGAGCCGCATGGCGAGTCGGAAGGACTCGTATTCGGCCGCAGCCGCCCCTCGCTGCGGACGTGCACACACGTAGACGAGCGGAGCCATGCCGAGAGTCTAGGCGGGGATGCCGCGAGCGTCAGCGCGGCGATGAAACACGGCGGTGGCGCACAGCGTCAGCGCGACGAGTTGGCGGTGCGTCCTCGGACGATCCCGATGAAAGCGTCGACCAGCGGGTGGATGTCTCCGTCAGGCGAGACCGGCCAGGCCAGCGCCACCGTCGAGACCGGACCTCCTGCCAGCGGACGGTGGTCGGCATCCTTGCGGTGGTGCAGTCGCGCCAGCGACATCGGCACGATGACCACGCCGACTCCCGACGCCGCGATCGCGATCGCCTCGCCGACGTTCTCCGGCGGCGCGAATCGGGGCGCGGTGGTTCCGGGGATCTCCACGTGCAGCGGCGGGTGCCGGGGCGTGATCACCACCTCACCGTCCAGGTCGTCGACGCTGAGTTCTTCGACAGCGGTCAGATGCGAGTCGGCGGCGCAGACGACGACGGGAACCTCTTCGTACAGCTCGATGACGTGCAGCCCGGTGCGGTCGATCGGCAGTCGCACGAGAGCGGCGTCGACGGATGCCGAGGCCAAGGCTTCGCGCTGATCGGCGACGGTGAGGGGAGTCAGAGCGACGGCGACGCGCGGCATCCGCTCACGCCACGCATCGATCCATTTGCCGGGGGTCGCACCCTCGACCGTTCCCAGACGGAACGGGCCCGGATGCACGGGGGCGCCGGACAACGCGGGGGCCGAACGTTTCGGGGTCGCCTTCGACGGCTTCTTCGTGCCCGCACCGCCCGCACCGTGAGCCGTGCCGGCGGTGCGACGCGCGCCAGGACGCGCCGGTCTTCCGCCGCTGCCGCCTGATCGTCCTGCCATGAAGCTCAGCGTAGCCGGGGCCGTCCGCCCGGGGC
>CAUPYO010000028.1:0-11224 GCA_963515565.1 uncultured Microbacterium sp. | reverse complement strand
AGTGGGCGCAGTCGCTCGACGGACGCGCGGCCGCCGCCGACGGCACCAGCCAGTGGATCACGGGCGACGTCGCGCGTGCCGACGTGCACCGCCGCCGCAGCGCCGCCGATGTGATCGTCGTCGGCACCGGCACCCTGCTCGCCGACGACCCTGCTCTGACCGCCCGGCGCCCCGACGGCACGCTCTACGACGATCAGCCGCGTCCGGTCGTTGTCGGAACCCGTGCGACACCCCAAGAGGCGCGCATCCGCAGCCACCCCCGCCCGTTCATGCAGGACGAGGGCGACGACCTCGCCGATCTCCTCGATCGCCTCCGCGAAATGGGTGCGCATCGCGTCTTCATCGAAGGCGGCCCCAGCCTTGCGTCGTCGTTCGTTCGCGAGCATCTCGTGGATGAGGTGCTCGTGTATCTCGCGCCCACACTGATCGGCGGCCCGCGACTGGCGATCGACGACATCGGCGTCGGAGCGATCGGCGATCAGCGACGTCTTGCGACGGCATCCGTCGAGCGCCTCGGCGACGACATCCTCGTCATCGGACAGTTCGAGACGGCGCCCGAGGCGCCGTCGGCACAGAGCACGACAGCAAAGGAAGAGAACTGATGTTCACCGGAATCATCGAAGAGCGCGGCGAGATCGTCGCGATCGAGCCGTCGGGCGACGGGGTGCGACTGACCGTGCGCGCTGCGCTGTCGGTGTCGGACGCCCACCGCGGCGACTCCATCTCGGTCAGCGGCGTGTGCCTGACGGTCGTCGACCAGGGCGATGACTGGTTCGCCGCCGACGTCATGCGCCAGAGCCTCGACATGTCCACGCTCGGCTCGTCCGGGGTGGGCACGCCGGTCAACCTCGAGCGTGCAATGGCCGCGCACGGCCGACTCGGCGGGCACATCGTGCAGGGCCACGTCGACGGCACGGGCACCGTACTCGAGGTCCGCCCGGGTGCACAGTGGCAGGTCATCCGCATCGCTCTGCCCGCAGAGCTCGCCCCGCTCGTCGTCGACAAGGGCTCGATCGCCGTCGACGGCGTCTCGCTCACGGTGTCCAACGCCTCGGATGCCGCGGCCGGATCGCCATGGTTCGAGGTGTCGCTGATCCCCGAGACCCTCGGGGCCACCACCCTCGGCACCCGCGTCGCCGGCGACGCGGTCAACCTCGAGACCGACGTGCTGGCCCGGCACGTCCAGCGCCTGCTCGCTTTCACCCCCACGTCCCTTCCCACACCCGCTGACCCCACGAACGAAGGAGGCTCGCGATGAGCCTTTCCCCCATCCCCGTCGCCCTCGAGGCGCTGCGCGCCGGCAAGCCGGTCATCGTCGCCGATGACGAGAGTCGTGAGAACGAGGGCGACATCATCCTGTCTGCCCAGCTCGCCACTCCCGAGTGGCTCGCGTGGACGATTCGCTGGTCGAGCGGATTCATCTGCGCCCCCATGCCCGCCGAGTGGGCGGACCGGCTCGATCTGCCGCCCATGGTCGCGGTCAACGAAGATGCGCGCGGTACGGCGTACACCGTGAGTGTCGACGCGGCCGACAAGGTCTCCACCGGCATCAGCGCGACCGACCGCTCGCACACGCTGAATGTGCTGGCCGATCCGTCATCCGTCCCCTCGTCCGTGATCCGTCCGGGGCACATCCTGCCCCTGCGCGCCGTCGACGGCGGCGTGCGCGAGCGCGCCGGACACACCGAGGCCGGCGTGGAGCTCATGCGGCTCGCGGGTCTGCAGCCGGTCGCCGCGATCGGTGAGGTCGTCGCCGAGGACGGGTCGATGATGCGCCTGCCCGGCCTGATCGAGATGGGTGAGCGCGAGGGCATCCCGGTGATCACGATCGAGCAGCTCATCGCGTATCTCAACGAGAACGACGCGGATGCCGGGGCCGCCGCACCGGCCGGGGCTGGCGCGAAACGTCGCGTGAGCCTGCGCGCCGAGGCGACGGTTCCGACCTCGCACGGCACGTTCCGCTTCCTCGCGTACAAGGACCGCGTCACCGGCACCGACCACATCGCGGTCGTATCGGGCGACCTGACCGACGGCGCTCCGCTGGTGCGCGTGCACTCCGAGTGCCTCACCGGCGAAGCGTTCGGTTCGGAGAAGTGCGAGTGCGGTCCGCAGTTGGATGCCGCACTTGACCGCATAGACAAAGACGGCGGAGTCGTCATCTACATGCGGGGCCACGAGGGCCGCGGCATCGGGCTCATCAACAAGCTGCGCGCCTACAGCCTGCAGGAGCGCGGCCTCGACACCGTCGACGCCAACCTCGCGCTGGGCCTGCCCGCCGATGCCCGCGACTACGCCGCCGCCGGCGGCATCCTGGCCGATCTCGGTGTCGACAGCATCCGTCTGCTGACGAACAACTCCGACAAGGTGAAACAGCTGCGGGAGCTCGGACTCGATATCGTCGAGCAGGTGCCGCTGCTGGTCGGTGTCGGCGCCAACAACCACCAGTACCTGGCCACCAAGCGCGATCGCATGGGGCACATCATCGGCGTGGACGAGCTGGACGCCGCCCTCGCCCACAGCACGGAGGAGCACGCATGAGCGGCCACGGAGCACCCCAGACAGCACCCATCGATGCGGCCGGCCTGCGCGTCGTCGTCATCGCCGGCCAGTGGCACGACGTGATCTCGGACGGTCTGATCGCCGGAGCGGAGCGGGTGCTCGCGGCATCCGGCGCCGAGTGGAGCCTCGAGCGCGTGCCCGGCTCGTTCGAGCTGCCGGTCGCCGCGAAGGCGGCGCTGGAGGCGGGCGCCGACGCGGTCGTCGCGTTGGGTGTGATCATCCGCGGCGGTACCCCGCACTTCGAGTTCGTCTCGGCGGCGGCGACCGACGGACTGACGCGTGTCGCGCTGGATGCGGGCAAGCCGGTCGGCTTCGGTGTGCTCACCCTCGATGACGAGCAGCAGGGCATCGATCGTGCCGGGCTCGTCGGTTCGAAAGAGGACAAAGGCGCGGAGGCGGCGGATGCCGCGCTGCGCACGGCGCTGCTGCTGCGGCGCCTTCGCGGCTGAGGGCGCTTCGGCTCGCTGGGCGATCGGGGGCGCGGATCCGCGAAGTATCAGTTAGGCTGAAGGCATGGAGATCCTGCGTCACGCCGTCGTCCTCGTCCACCTCACCGGATTCGCCATCCTCTTCGGCTCCTGGGTCGTGGAGGCAGTCGGGACGCGCCGCATCACGCGTCTGATGACGTGGGGCATGGTCATCGCCGCCGTCGCCGGCCTCGCGCTGGCCGCGCCCTGGGGCATCGACCACCCGCTCAACTACACGAAGCTCGGCGTGAAGCTCGTCGTTCTGCTCGCGATCGGGGCCCTGCTCGGCATCGGAACCGCGCGGCAGCGCAAAGCCGGATCGGTGCCGCCCGCGTTGTTCTGGCTGGTCGGCGTCCTGACCTTCCTCAACGCCGCCCTCGCCGTCCTCTGGCGCTGAGCGAGCGCGACGGGCGAGGCGACCCGGCGTAGACTCTTGCCCCGTGCGCCGGGAACCTGCCGGCGCCCCGGTGCCCCCACTGTCGCGGCGCCCGATGCACACACCCCTGCCCCGGACGCCCACCGCCGGCGCGTCCCACGAGGACCTACGAGTTTTCATCGATAGGTAGCCTCTCCGCATGTCCTCAGCCACCGCGGCCCCCACCGCACCCGCCAACTCCCGCGCCCGCGTCATCACCGCAAGCCTCGTCGGCACGACCATCGAGTTCTACGACTTCTACGTCTACGCGACCGCCGCCGTGCTCGTCTTCCCGGCGCTGTTCTTCCCGACCGGCGACGACACGACAGCCCTCCTGTCGTCGTTCGCCGTGTTCGGCGCCGCGATGATCGCCCGGCCCATCGGCGCCGTCGTGTTCGGCCACTTCGGCGACCGTTTCGGCCGTAAGGCCACCCTCGTCGCCTCACTACTCACGATGGGCATCGCGACCTTCCTCATCGGATGCCTGCCCACCTACGGCAACATCGGATGGTGGGCCGCACTGCTGCTGCTCGTGCTGCGACTGTTCCAGGGCTTCGCGCTCGGTGGCGAGTGGTCGGGTGCGGCTCTTGTCGCGACGGAGAACGCCCCGAAGGGCAAGCGCGCCTGGTACGGCACGTTCCCGCAGCTGGGGGCGCCCATCGGCTTCATCATCGCGAACACCCTCTTCCTCGTGATCAACTTCGCCCTGCCGCACCCCGACGGCCCGATGCAGCGCTCCGAGGCGTTCATCTCGTGGGGATGGCGCGTGCCGTTCCTCTTCTCGGCCGTCATGGTCATCATCGGCCTGTGGGTGCGACTGAAGCTCGTCGAGTCGCAGAGCTTCACCACCGCCGAGAAGAAGGGTGCGCTGCGCCGCTTCCCGCTCGGCGACGTCATCCGGGGACACTGGAAGAACCTCATCATCGGCACGTTCATCATGCTGGCGACCTACGTGCTCTTCTACCTGATGACCAGCTTCACGCTCGCTTACGGAACGAAGGCGGTCGACGCGCCGGTGGCCGGGCTCGGCTTCGGCTACACCGACTTCGTCATCATGCAGATCATCGGCGTCGTCTTCTTCGGCGTCTTCACACTGCTGTCGGGCCCCATCGCCGATGCCGTCGGCCGTCGCAAGCTGCTGATCTGGGTGACCGTGCTCATCGGCATCCTGGGGCTCACCTTCAACGTCTTCCTCCTCCCCCACGTCGACCCCAAGTTCACCGGCGCGCTGGTGCAGGCATTCCTCGTGTTCGGGTTCATGCTGATGGGCGCCACCTTCGGGCCGATGGGCGCCGTTCTGCCCGAGCTGTTCCCCACCAACGTGCGATACACGGGGTCGGCGATCGCCTACAACGTGTCATCGATTCTGGGCGCCGCGGTCGCCCCGTCGATCGCCCTCTGGCTGTGGGCGAGCGCCGGGGGCCAGCCCTGGCTCGTCGGCATCTACCTGTCCGGCTCGGCGGTGCTGACCCTCATCGCCCTACTGATCTCTCGCGAGACGAAAGACGACGACTACGAGAGCAACATCGGTCTCGGGGAGACCGGCTCGCTCTGAGTGCACTCGGACGAATGACGGATGCCGCGGAAACTCGTTTCCCGCGGCATCCGTCATTGCGCCCGAAGCGCTCGGCCGCTCAGTCGAGGAACAGCGCACGCAGCCGCTTCGTCGTGAAGATCAACCCGACGGCGATCATGACGACGTAATAGAGCACGTGCCAGAGCATGGCGACGCTCAGGATGCCGGTGGTCAACCCTCGGATCAGCTCGACACCGTGCCACAACGGCAGTGCCATGACGATCTGCTGGACCCAGCCGGGGTAGACGGTGATCGGGTAGAACGTGGCCGAGAACAGGAACATCGGCAGCAGCACGAAGTTGATCCAGTCCATCTGCTGGAACGTCTTCATGTAGCTGGTGACCGCCATGCCGAGGCTCGCGAAGCCGAACGCGATGAGCAGCACGGCCGGCAGCGCCAGCAGCGCCGTCCAGGCGAGATTGAGCCCGAGGATCTGCATGATGATCATGAATCCGGTGGCGTAGGCGAGGCCGCGCAGAAGGGCGTAGATGATCTCGCCGAGCGCCACGTCGAGCGGGCCCAGCGAGGTGGCGAGCATGCCCTCGTAGAGCTTGCCGTAGTTGAGCTTGAAGAAGACGTTCCACGTCGAGTCGTAGATGGCGCCGTTCATCGCCGACACGGCCAGCAGCGCGGGCGCGATGAACGCGGCGTAGCTCACGCTGGCGCCCTGCGTCGTCTGGACGTCGCCGATGAGCGCGCTGAGTCCGATCCCCATCGACGCCAGGTAGAACACCGGCTCGAAGAACCCGGAGAGCACGACGGCCCAGCTCGACGAGCGTGCGGCGATGAGGCCGCGCTGAACGACGGCGCCCGGGTTGCCCGCCCAGAGCGCGCGCACGCCGCCGCGACGGGTCGCTGTGATCTCGATCACGGCGCTCATTTGGCGAGCCTCTCGGTGAACACGCGGCGCGCGAAGACGTACCCGACCGCGGCGAGCACGAGCAGATACCCGAGGTGCACGGCGACCATCACCGGGTCGACGGCGGCGGCGTAGGTCGCCACCCGCCCGAGCTCGGAACCGTGCCACAGCGGCGAGATCCAGCCGATCCACGCCAGCCAGGGCGGCAGGGAGTCGAGGGGGTAGAAGGTTCCGGAGAACAAGAACATCGGCATGAAGATGAATCGCTGCACGAGCGCGAACTGACCCTTGTCGTCTTCGATCGATGCCGCATAGGCCATGAGCGGGATGCCGAAGGCGAGCCCGGCCAGTACTCCGGCGACGATCGCCAGCCACCCGGTGGCGGGGTGCGGCACCGCCCCGAAGGGCAGCAGCCACACGATGAGGTAGTACGCCGCCGATGCGACGATCATGCGGGCGGCGGCGCCCGCAATGACGCCGTTGGCGATCTGCGGACTCGACAGCGGCGACGCGTTGAAGCCGTAGAAGTAGCGACGCCACTTGAACCCGGCCATGACCGGGTACGTCAGCTCTTCGCTGGCGAGCGAGATCGTCGCCGTCGCCAGCAGCGCCGGCGCGACGAACATGAGATAGGTGACCTCTTGGCCGTGGTCGACGATGGGCACGCGGATGAGCGCGGCGAGACCGACCGCGAGGCCGAGCAGGTAGAGGATCGGCTGGCCGACCGCACCGACGATGATCGTCCACCCGTAGGCACGCATCGCGCGGACCATATGCTCGGTGACGTACCACCCACCGCGCCGTCGGGGCTTACGGCCCCACTGCATCGCCTCAGCACGCAGTTCGTCGAGGCTGGGCTGGGTTGCGGCAGCCGTCTGGGCGGCGCTCATTCGATCAGCGACCTTCCCGTGAGGCGCAGGAACACGTCTTCCAGCGACGAGCGCCGCACAAGCGAGGTGATTGGCTCGAGGCCCTGACCGGTGATGCGCTCGAGAGCGGCCTCGCCGTCGTCCGCATAGATGAGGATGCGGTCGGGCAGCACCTCGACCCGCTCGCCGATGCCGCCGAGGCTGCCGGCGACCTGAGCGTTGCGGTCGGAGCCGAACCGCACCTCGAGCACCTCACGGCTGGAGTGCTCGCGGATGAGCGATGCCGGGGTGCCCTCGGCCATGATGCGGCCCTTGTCGACGACGATGAGGCGGTCGCACAGCTGCTCGGCCTCGTCCATGTAGTGGGTGGTGAGAACGAGCGTCGTGCCACGCTCTTTGAGACGGAACAGGCGGTCCCACAGCACGTGGCGCGCCTGCGGATCGAGACCCGTGGTGGGTTCGTCCAGGAGCAGGATGCGCGGATCGTTGATGAGTCCGCGCGCGATCGTGAGGCGACGCTTCATCCCGCCGGACAGCTGGTCGACCTTGCTCTTGGCCTTGTCTTCGAGCTGGGCGAAGGCCAGCAGCTCGTCAGCCTTCTCGTGACACACCTTGCTCGGCAGACCGAAGTAGCGGCCGTAGATGTAGAGGTTCTCGCGGGCGTTGAGTTCGCCGTCGAGATTGTCCTGCTGGGGCACTACGCCCAGGCGCGAGCGGATCTCGGGCCCATACCGATCGGGATCGAGGCCGAGGATCTGCAGATCGCCGCCGGAGCGGGTGGACACGGCGCCGATCATCTTCATCGTCGTGGACTTGCCCGCGCCGTTGGGACCGAGCAGGCCGAAGGACTCGCCCGGCGCCACCTCGAAACTGAGGCCGTCGACGGCGACGAAGTCGGTCTTGCCCTTGACCTTGTAGGACTTGACGAGATTGGTCGCGGAGATCACGGGAGCGGGCACCGATCCACCCTAGCGGCGGCGTCCGACACTGCAGCGGCGCCGGGGGCGCTCTGCGAGAGAGAAGATAGAAGCACCCGAACACAGCAGGAAAGCAGCTATGTCCTCCGCCAGCACCACCCGCCCCGCCCGGGGTCGCCGCCGCGTCGCCGATGACGGCCCGCGCGCGAGCCTGCGCCAACTCCTCCCCTTCGTCTTCGAGCAGAAGGGCGTGCTCGTCGTCGTGGCGGTGCTCAGCCTGCTGGCCGCGGGCGCGACGCTGGCGCAACCCCTGGTGGTCGGCCAGCTGATCGATCGTGTGCAGAAGGATGTGCCCCTCGACGCACTGGTGTGGGTGCTCGTCGCTCTGGTCGTGGCCTCGTCGCTGGTCAGCGGCATCCAGCATTTCCTGCTGCAGCGCACCGGTACCGCCGTCGTGTACTCCAGCCGGCGCCGCCTCATCGCCCAGCTGCTGCATCTGCCGGTGCAGGAGTACGACGCCCGCCGCACCGGCGATCTCGTCTCGCGCGTGGGCACCGACACGACGCTGCTCTATGCCGTGCTGACGCAGGGGCTGGCCGACTCGCTCGGCAATGCGCTGATCTTCGCCGGAGCCATCGTGGCGATGCTCATCATCGACCCCGTGCTGCTCGTGCTGATCCTCGTCGTCGTCGGCGCCTCCGTGGCCGTGGTCGTCGCCCTCAGCGGTCGTATCCGTCGTGCGACGGCGGTGCAGCAGGAGCGGGTCGGCGAACTCGCCTCCGGCGTCGAGCGGGCCGTGGGCTCGATCCGCACGATCCGCGCCGCAGGCGCATCGGAACGCGAGCGCGAGAGCATCGAGAAGACCGCGCGAGGCGCCTACGACGCCGGTGTGCAGGTCGCCAAGGCCTCGGCATTCGTCGTCCCTATCGCCGGCGTCGCCCTGCAGCTGTCGCTGCTGGTCGTCCTCGGTGTCGGCGGGCTGCGTGTCGCCTCGGGCGACATCACCATCGCCGAGCTCGTCACCTTCGTCATGTTCCTCTTCTTCCTCGTTCAGCCGCTCGGCTCGTTCTTCGGTGCGGTCACCTCGGTCGGTCAGGCCCTCGGCGCACTCGGGCGCATCCAGGAAGTGCTCGACCTGCGCACCGAGACGGCGTGCGATGCGGAGGTCGCGGCATCCGTGGCCGTCGGCACCTCCCCTATCTCGACCGCGGCTGCCCACGACGACCAGCCGCCGTCCGCCGCGATCGAGTTCCGCGACGTGCACTTCGCCTACCCGGATGCCGTGGTCACCGCACGGCGTCGTTCGGAGACCGAAGCGGCGGCACTGCTCGCCGAAGCGCACGCCGACGCGGCGGTGGAGGTGTCGGACACCGACGGCGAGGTGCTGCGCGGCGTCTCGTTCCGGGTGCCGCGCGGAGCGCGCGTCGCCCTCGTCGGCCCCTCCGGGGCCGGCAAGTCGACGACTCTCGCGCTCATCGAGCGCTTCTACGACCCGACCGGCGGGGCGATTCTGCTCGACGGCGTCGACCTGCGCGGCATCGACCGCACGCGCCTGCGCGCCCAGCTCGGGTACGTGGAGCAGGATGCCCCGACCCTCGCCGGCACCATCGCCGACAACCTGCGGTTGGCTTCGCCCACGGCATCCGACGAGGCCTGCGAAGAGGTGCTGCGCGCGGTGAACCTCGGCGATGTGCTCGAACGCTCACCCCTCGGCATCGACGCCCCCGTCGGCGAGGCCGGCGTCATGCTCTCGGGCGGCGAGCGCCAGCGACTCGCGATCGCGCGCGCGCTGCTCGCCGCTCCCCCGGTGCTGCTGCTCGACGAGTCGACATCGTCGTTGGACGGGCTCAACGAACAGCGGATGCGTGAAGCGATCGACGCGGTCGCGTCCGGACGCACCCTCGTCGTGATCGCGCACCGCTTGTCGACGGTCGTCGACAGCGTCCTGATCGTCGTGCTCGATCACGGGCGCGTCGTCGGCCAGGGCACGCACTCCGAGCTGGTCGAGACCGTGCCCCTGTACCGCGACCTCGCGAAACACCAGCTGCTGGTGTGAGCGCCTGACGCTCTGACACATACGACGAAGGGCCCGCCGATGCGGCGGGCCCTTCGCTGTTCGCTGGTGACGATCGGCTCTTACTTCCCGCCGAGCGCGTCCTTCACGTCTTTCGCTGCGTCCTTGACGTCGGAGGCGGCGTCCTTCGCGTGGGCCTTGACCTGGTCGGCCTTGCCCTCGGCGACGAGCTTGTCGTTGTCGGTCAGGTTGCCGATGGCCTCCTTGGCCTTGCCGGTCAGGTTCTCAGCGGTGTTCTTGATGTCGTCTGCGAGGCCCATGATGAGCTCCTTTCGTTTTCCGTGGATTCCCCGGCGGTTCCGGGGAGGTTGTGCCGCGTCAGGCGACGCGGCGCTCGCGAGCGAACGTCGACCGGAGTCCTCCGGTGAGCTGCACGACGAGGGGAACAGGGAGGCCCAGGCGACGGTCGGTGTCGCCGACCGCGGCCGCGATGCGGCGCTGGAGCAGGGCCAGATCGGTGCGCGGACGCACCTGGATGCGCGTGCGGACGACGCGCCGGGCGCGACGACGCTGAGTGAGCGCCGTCACCGAGAGGACGTCCGGCACATCGGACAGCGCGTCGCGCAGGAGATCGGCGATCACGTCGTCGTCGATGGTGATCCCACCGTCGTCGACGGCGGCGCGCTCGTGTCGCTCCGGCCGGGTGAGCACGATCGCGAGGGCGATCACCACGAGCACGGCGAGCGCGGCGGCCATGATCCATGCCCAGGCGGCGGGCGCGATGCCTGCTGAGCGCATCGCGGCCTCGACCGCGTCGACCAGGGGCACCGGAGCGCCACCGCTGACCACAGGCCAGGCCGCGGTCACCGAGATGGCGATACCGCAGGCCGCGAGGACCAACAGAGTCAGTCGGTTGAGCGCGCGCGCTGCGAGAGTCATGAGAGGCGTCCTTCCGAAGCGATGTCGACACGCGCCGCGAGCCGGGGCGCGGCGTCGAGCTGTGCGAGCAGATCGTCGACGGCGGTCGAGACGGCGGCGCGGTCGATGGTGAAGCCGGTGGCGGGAGTGAGCGCGATGCGCGCCTGGCGTCCGCCGAGCCGAGTGCTCACGTATGCGTGGTCGAGCGCGGCCGCTGTGCCGGCGGCGCGCGAGAGGGCTCCCGCGACGATGGTGTCATCGACGACCATCGGCACGCGCCCGGCGGCCAGTATCCGGCGGTGGGTGCGTCCGGGCGCGACCGCGCCCCACAGGCAGATGAGGCCGAACAGCCCCGCGACGACGGCGACGACCGTGCCGGTCATCCCTCCATCGGTGAGGGCGGCATGCACGGCGCCGAGGGAGACCAGAGCCGGCGGACGTCCCAGCGCGAACAGCACGGCTTCGATGCCGAGGAGCACCGCCGCCGCGACGGCGGCGAGGAGCGCGACGGCGACCCAGACGCTGCGCGAACGTGCGCGCAGTCGCTTCGCGAGAGCGCTTTCGGCCCGCGACACGTGCGGCGGCACGACCGGGGATGCCACGGCATCCCCGGGCAGGAGTGTGTCGGTC
>CAUPYO010000027.1:0-11431 GCA_963515565.1 uncultured Microbacterium sp. | reverse complement strand
TCGTCGCCCTGTTCGTGCCGGTCGCCGCGGGGCTGTACCTGCTGACGACGAGCGCGTGGACGCTGGCTCAGCGCCTCATCCTGCGGCGGATGTACCCGCCCCGGCCGGTCGCGTGAATCGTCACGGCGTCACGGCGTCACGGTGTCACGGTGGTGTTGGCGTCGGTGAGGTCGTTTTCGTAGGCGGTGGGCGCAGAGCCTACTGACCGGCGACGCCGCTCAGGGGAGCAGGCCCGCGCGCCGCGCCCGGGCCACAGCCGCGTGGCGCGTGCCCGCGTCGAGCTTCGCCATCGCCGACTGCAGGTACGACTTCACGGTGCCCTCGCGCAGCCCGAGGGCGGTGGCGATCTCCGCGTTGGTCTGTCCGAGCGCGGCGCAGGAGAGTACGTCGATCGCGCGCGGCGCGAGCTTGGCCACAATCGGTTCGCGCCGCCCGGCATCGGCGCTCGCCCGCGCAGCGCGGCGGCGCTCGCGGTCGGCCTGGCGACGTCGGAGGCCGGCCCCCGCCACGTCCGCCGCGATCCGGCGCAGCTGAGCGTACGTCTCGCGCAGCTCTTCGCGCGCCGCCACGTCGATGCCCGGTGCGGCGGGGGAAACGAGCGCGAGGCGCCGACCGACCTCTTCGCGCACGCGCAGCTCGGTGGCGAGATCGGCCGCCACCTGAAGGGCGGTCCGCGCCGTCGACTCCCCGAACGGCGAGGTCGACCACGAGCCGCAGTACAGGATGCCGCGGGCACGGCCCGACACGAGCACCGGAACGGCGAACAGGGTGGAGATGCCCTCGCCGAGAATTGCGCGGTCGTAGTCATGGGTGATGTTGCGCGACGACCGGTAGTCCAGCGCCAGCCGCGGGCGACGCTCGACGAGCGCGCGACCGCCGAGCCCGCGTGTGGCATGGACGACCAGCCCGGACAGATGCGGCGTGCGGTTGCCGATGATGGACGTCACCTCGACCGCGTTGGCCCGCTCGAAGCCACCGAAGGCGACGGGCAGACCGGTGCGCGAGGCGAGATCACCGACCGCGTGAGTCAGGAGCTCATCGTCGGTAGCGAGAGCTCCGGCTGCCATAGCGGATACCTACTTCCGGGGGTGACCGCTGCGTCACGCGTTTTCGTAGGGTCGACGATACCACGGAGCCGATCGACGAGGATCGGCCGAGGGGGCGCCTGCGCCCCCGCATGAGGCAGGGAGGCCACATGTCCATACCGTCCGCCGATCCGTCACCGCCGCCCACCGGTGGTGGCATCGACTACGTCGCCGTCGAGCAATCGCCGCGATTCGTCGAGCTCAAGAAGAGGCACCGCAGTTTCGTCTGGCCGCTGGCCGTCGTGTTCCTCGTGTGGTACTTCGTCTATGTCCTGCTGTCGTCGTTCGCCGCCGATTTCATGGCGACGCGGGTGACCGGTGACATCACCGTCGGCCTGCTGCTGGGCCTCGGCCAGTTCGTGACGACGTTCGCGATCACGATGGGCTACGTCGCCTACGCGAACCGCCGTCTCGACCCGGTGTCGTCCGAGATCCGCACCGACCTCGAGCGGAGGGAAGTCGCATGATGCCGTCGACCTCCGCCGTGACCGCCGCGGGAGCCACCGCGGAGAACAACCCGGTGCTGAACATCGCGATCTTCGGCGCCTTCGTCGCCGTGACGCTCTTCATCGTCATCCGTGCGAGCCGCAACAACAAGACGGCCGCGGACTACTACGCGGCGGGCCGGTCGTTCACCGGGCCGCAGAACGGGTTCGCCATCGCGGGCGACTACCTCTCGGCCGCCTCTTTCCTCGGCATCGTCGGCGCCATCGCGATCAACGGCTACGACGGCTTCCTCTATTCGATCGGCTTTCTCGTGGCCTGGCTGGTCGCCCTGCTGCTCGTCGCCGAACTCATGCGCAACACCGGCAAATTCACAATGGCCGACGTGCTCTCGTTCCGGCTGAAGCAGGGTCCGGTGCGGATGGCAGCCGCCCTCACCACTCTCGCTGTCTGCTTCTTCTATCTGCTGGCGCAGATGGCCGGCGCCGGCGGGCTCGTGTCGCTGCTGCTGGGCATCAACGACAAGGTCGGTCAGTCGGTCGTCGTCGCCGTCGTCGGGGTGCTGATGATCGTCTACGTACTCATCGGCGGCATGAAGGGCACGACCTGGGTGCAGATCGTCAAGGCGTTCCTGCTCATCGGTGGGGCGATCGTCATGACCATCTGGGTGCTGGCGATCAACGGGTTCAACCTGAACGCGTTGCTGGAGTCGGCGGTCGCAGCATCCACCTCCAATCCTCAGGACGCCATCCTCGGACCGGGGCTGCAGTACGGCAAGAACCCGTGGGACTTCATCTCGCTGGCTGTGGCGCTGGTGCTCGGTACGGCCGGCCTGCCGCACGTGCTGATGCGCTTCTACACCGTGCCCACCGCGAAGGAGGCCCGCCGATCGGTGGTCTGGGCGATCTGGCTGATCGGCCTGTTCTACCTGCTGACCCTGGTGCTCGGTTACGGTGCGGGCGCTCTGGTGGGACCTGCCACCATCAAGGCGGCGCCCGGTGGCGTCAACTCCGCGGCACCGCTGCTGGCGCAAGCGCTGGGCGGCCCCCTGCTGCTCGGGTTCATCTCCGCCGTCGCCTTCGCCACGATCCTTGCGGTCGTTGCGGGCCTGACGATCACCGCGGCGGCCTCGTTCGCGCACGACATCTACGCCAACGTGGTGAAGAAGGGCAACGTTCCGCCCGACGGCGAGGTCAAGGTCGCCCGCCGCACGGTGATCGTGATCGGTGTGCTGGCGATTCTCGGTGGCATCGGCGTGCAGGGTCAGAACGTGGCGTTCCTCGTGGCGCTCGCCTTCGCGGTGGCGGCATCGGCGAACCTGCCCACGATCCTCTATTCGCTCTTCTGGCGTCGCTTCTCCACGCGTGGTGCGGTCTGGAGCATGTACGGCGGACTGGCGGCGGCGATCATCCTGATCGTGCTCTCGCCGGTGTTCTGGGGCACCGAGACGAGTGTCTTCAAGAACGTCGGGGTAGCCATCTGGCCGCTCAACAACCCCGGCATCGTCTCGATCCCGCTCGGGTTCTTCCTGGGCTGGCTCGGATCGGTCACGTCGCGTCGTGCGGAGGATCCGCGCAAGGCCGCCGAGATGGAGGTGCGTTCGCTCACCGGCTACGGGGCCGAGAAGGCGGTGGATCACTGACCGACCCGTGTCACAGCGGCGGCCCCGGGGATTCGACCTCGGGGCCGCCGCTGCATGCGACCGGCCTACACGGTCGTGCCCCGAGCTCGCGGCGCCGCGGCCGTTTCGGTGGCGACGCGGGCTTCGAGGTCGAGGAGGAAGCGCTTGCGTTCGGGATGGCCGCCGTACTCACCGATCGATCCGTCGCTGCGGACAACGCGGTGCGCGGGAAGGACGATCGAGATGGGTGTGCGGGCGCAGGCCGACCCGGCCGCGCGGTGTGCGCCGGGGGAGCCCGCGAGGACGGCGACCTCGCCGTAGGACGCGGTCTCGCCATAGGGGATCGTGCAGATCGCCTCCAGGGCGCGTCGCGCGAACCCGTCGACCGCGCCGAGATCCAGCGGCAGGTCGAAGTCGCGTCGTTCTCCCGCGAAGTACTCGTCGAGTTGCGCTGTCACCTCGGCGGTGGCCGCGGCATCCGGAACGGGAACGGCATGCAGGTGCATGCTGAGGCGCTCGAGGTGACGCTCCGCGGCGCCCAGCGCCACCTCGAGCACGTCCAGGCCGACGAGACCCCCATCGGCGACGACGATGAGGGCCTCGCCGATCGGTGTCGGGTGCACCGAGTACAGAAGAGAAGAGGCCATGGCTCCATGATGGCCGCGGATGCCGACGCGATCGGCTCGCCGGGGATGATCTGTGCACAGCACCGCCGACGGCGCCCCTGGGGAGGAAGCGGCGGCCGAGTCCCATCCGTCACAGCAGCCCCAATCCCGCGACAACCCGCCGCGTTGACAGGGAACGCCGTGATCGGGACTTTAAGGTGTCGAGTGTGTGGAGAGCAGACGATGGCGCCGTGCGAGGCGTGAACGACGCCGACCACGGTCATGCAGTGACCCCGGCGGATCTCGAGTTGTCCGAGCCGGGTGTCGTCGTGGCTCACGTGGCCGCCGGCGAGCGGGCGCGGCTGCGCGAGGAGTCGACCTGGCTCGGCGGTCGGTCGACACTGCTGCACTACACGGATGCCGGTGACGCGGGCATCGACATCACCAAAGCCCACCCCGGCAGCCTCCCGCAGTTCATCACCGGGCGCTCGACGCTGCTGTCCAACCTCTTCCGCGACGAGGTGGCCCTGCGCACCGCGCGGCTGGCCGCCGAGCGCATCGCGGCGAAGGACGTCGAACTGCGGACGACCCGCGGCCTCGACACCGTCAACCTCGCCGTCGGCATCGCCGGATGGCGCATCGGCGGTGTGACGTACGCGGCACCCGTGCTGCTGCGCCCACTCGCCATTCGCCGCCACCACGCCGATTTCGATCTCAAGCTGCACGGCACCTTCACGATTAATCCCGAGCTCGTCGTCGCGGCGCGCACCCATTTCGGCATCGTCATCGACGGCCGCGCGCTGGCCGAGCTCGCCTACGACGCCGGCGTGTTCAAACCGCAGCCGGTGATCGACCACCTCCGCGCCCTCACCGCCCACGTCGACACCTTCACGGTGCAGCCGCGATTGGTCGTCTCGACCTTCGCCGACGTGTCGTCGCCGATGGCGCGGGATGCCGAGTCGCTCGATCACCCGATCCTCAACGCGCTCGCCGGTCACGAGTCCGACCGCGAAGATCTCACGATCGTCCGCACCCCGTCGCCCAGCGTGAGCTCCGACGAACGCCCGCCCGCGGCCGACCGGCTTCTGCTTGACGCGGATGCCGAGCAGGAAGCCGTGCTCGCGCGCATCGTCGCGGGGCAGTCGCTCGCCGTGCACACGCTGCCCGGGACCGGCGGCACGCAGACGGTCATCAACGCGGTCGGCGAGCTCGTCCGCGCCGGAAAACGTGTGCTCGTCGTCAGCGCGCGCCGATCGACGCTGGAGGGCGTGCGCCACCGCCTCGCCGGCATCGGCCTGCCGGGTCTCGCAGTCTCGCCGCGTCACCTGCACCGCGACCTGATCCGCGCCATCACCCGCAATGAGAAGGCCGCCCAGCCCAAGGTCGCCGACGTCGACGACGCGCTCGTGCGCCTTCGCACCGTGCTGCGCGACTATCGCGACGCGCTCACCCAACGGCATCCGCGGGTGGAGGTCTCTCCCCTCGAAGCGCTGCGCACCCTGACGAACATCGCGGTCATGACGCCGCAGCCGTCGGCGGCGACGCGATTCGACATCGCTACGCTGCAGTCGATCGGCACCCGTCGTGCCGAGGCCGCTCAGGCGCTCGCCACCGCCGCGCGCCTGGGGGAGTTCCGCTTCGGCCCGGACGATTCGCCGTGGTACGGCGTCGCGTTCTCCTCCACGCAAGAAGCCCGCGACGCCCACGCTCTCGCCGAGCGCCTCCACCGCACCGAGGTGCCTGCGATGCTCGAGCGCGGCTACGAGCTCATCGCTCAGACGCGTATGCGCCCGTTCTCGACGCTCGCCGAACTCGGCGCGTACGTTCAGTTGCTGCAGGGCATCCGCGCATCGCTCGACCGCTTCAGCATGACGGTGTTCGAGCGCCCGCTGGCCGAGCTCATCCAGGCCCACGCGCCGCGTCGCGATGCCCCGGCGATGTCGTCACCGCAGCGTCGGCGGCTCAAGAACCTCTCGCGCGAATATGTGCGACCCGGCATGCACATCACCGACATGCACGAGTCGCTGGTGCGGGTGCAGCAGCAGCGCGCGCAGTGGCAGCAGCTGGTCGATCCCGGCGTCATGCCCGAGATCCCGCTCGGCCTGGACGACGTGGCCACGGCGTGGCAGCGTGTGGCGGCCGATCTGGGTGCGCTGGATCGCGCGCTCGGACGCACCGAGCCGCTCGCCTCGCTGCCGATTCCGTACCTGTTGCGTACCCTGGCGGGACTCGCGGCGAAGTCCGACGTGTTCGACAACCTCGTCGAGCGCGCCACACTGCGCGGCGAACTGGCCGAGATGGGGCTCGAAGAACTGCTCACCGAGCTGTCGGTGCGCCACGTTCCCGAAGAGCACGTGGCGGCCGAGTTCGAGTTCGCCTGGTGGCAGTCGGCCCTCGAAGCGATGCTGCGTTCGGACCGTGCGCTGCTGGGCGCCAACACGTCGGTGGTCGACCGCCTGGAGCGCGACTACCGGCTCGTCGACGAGGCGCATGCCGCGTCGGCAGGACCGCTCCTGGCCGCAGAGCTCGCCACGACCTGGAAGATCGCGGTCGTCGACGAAGCGCGCGAGGCCCAAGCGCTGAAGCACGTCCTGCGGGGAGCCGGAGCCACCGCGAGCGAGCTCGTCGCCGCAGCGCCGACGCTGGTACGCACACTCGCACCCGTATGGCTGGCCTCGCCGTACGAGGTGCCGGCGATTCCGGAGACCCCGCTGTTCGACGTCGTGATCATCGCGGATGCCGCGGCGCTCTGTCTCGCCGAAGCAGCGCCGGCCCTGCGCCGTGCCCGTCAGGTCGTCGTGTTCGGCGATCCGGTCACGCAGCGTCCCACGCCGTTCCGCGTCGGTGCGGGCCATGCCACCACCGACGACGAGCCCGAGGTGCCCTTCGACGCGGTCAGCGTCTTCGAGCGGCTCTCCGAACTGGTGCCCGTCGAAACCCTCACCCGCAGCTATCGAGCCGGTGGCGAAGACCTCGCCGAGCTCGTCAACGGCGCCTTCTACGGCGGACGGCTGGTGTCGTTCCCCTGGGCGGGGTCCTACCTCGGCCGGGGCAGCCTCAGCGTCGACTACGTCGAGGGCGGTACAGGCACTCCCGATCCCCTCACCGGCGCGGTCGAGAGTCCCGACGCCGAAGTCGCGCGTGTGGTCACCCTGGTCGTCGAGCACGCCGTCAACCGCCCGACCGAGACGCTCATGGTCGTCACCGCGTCGGTGCGCCACGCCGAGCGCGTGCGCGCCGCGGTCGCCGCGGCATTCGCCGGACGCTCGGACGTCGCCGAGTTCGTCAGCCGCGACACGGCCGAGCCGTTCGCGGTGCTCGGGCTCGAAGAGTCGGTCGCCGAAAGTCGCGACCGTGTCGTGTTCTCGCTCGGCTTCGGTCTCACCAAGCACGGTCGGGTGCTCAGCGACTTCGGCGACCTGTCCGGCCCCGACGGTGAGCGCCTGCTCACGGTGGGCATGACCCGCGCGCGGCGATCGATGGTCATCGTGTCGTCGATCCGCCCGTCCGCTTTCGACGAGGGCCGGCTGGAATCCGGCGCAGCGACGCTCATGTCGATCCTCGGCGGCATCGCCGCACGGGCGCGTGAGTCGCGACTGGAAGACCTGGCCGACCCGCTCACGCTGACCCTGGCCGGGCACCTGCGCGCTCTGGGCATCGCCGTCGACGTCGACTACCGCGGACTGCTGCCACTGGTCGCCCAGCACCGCGGCAAGGCCGTCGTCGTCGAAAGCGACTCCGACAGCATCGGCGAGACGCTCCGCGAGAGCTTGCGTCTGCGGCCCCAGGTGTTGCGCCGGCTCGGCTGGCACTATGTGCGGGTGCACGCGTTCGACCTGTACAGCGACCCGGCGGGTGTCGCCGGCCGCATCGCGGCCATTCTCGGCGCCTCGCCCGAGACGCCGAAGGCCGAGACCGTCACACAGCCGCTCGACCTGCGCTGAGCATCCATGTCGGCTGAAGAGCGCCAGCACGTGGAGCGCGTGCGCGGATCACGCCGTGCGCGCCTGACACCGGCGCCCGGCACCGACCCGTCGCCCGAGCTACCCGTGGATGCACGCGAAGACGCCCCGCCGCCGGTCGGCGAGGGGGCGTCGGGACCGAACGACGACCGGATGCGGCGCGACGTGCCGCCGCACTACTGACACCGCGTTTCGACTCGCTGCGCTCGCTCAACGACCGAGGGTGGGATTGCGACGTCCCGGTCTTTGAGCGACGAGTCGAAACGCGGTTCCGCTCAGCGGGTCGTGGCGTCCTTCTCGAGCAGATCGCGGATCTGGATCAGCAATTCCTGCTCGGTAGGCAGCTTCTCCTCGGCATCCTCGGGTACGCCGAGCTTGGCGGCCTGGCGTTCCTTCCAGACGTTCATGGGGAACACGAACACGAAGTAGACGACGATGGCCACCGCGAGGAAGCTGATGATCGCGCTCACGAGACCACCGATCGGGAACGTTACCGTCCCACCCCAGACGGCAGGAACGGGGATGCCGGCCACGCCGTCCTCGCCGGGTTTCCAGAACACCTCGATGAGAGGCGTGATGATCGACGTCACGATGGCATTGACCACCGCGGTGAACGCCGCACCGATGACCACAGCGACGGCGAGGTCGATGACGTTGCCCCGCATGATGAAGTCTTTGAAGCCCTTGATCACGGTTCTCCTCCGATTCTCCGGCGTGCGCCGGTCACGACCCCGACGGTGCGGGGGAGGACTTTGCCTCGGACTTCGATGATGTCGAAGTCGACGCGGCTGCGCCAGTGCCCGCGCCGCCGCTCGACGCCCGTGAGTCGGTACGGTAGAAACCCGAACCGTTGAAGGTCACGCCGACCGACCCGTACTGCTTGCGCAGCGCGCCACCGCACTCGGGGCATTCGGTCAAGGCCGCATCGGAGAACGACTGGACGGCGTCGAAGCGGTGACCGCACTGGGTACAGTCATAGGCGTAGGTGGGGATGTGTCCTCCAGGAGGGGCTCAGCGTCGCGGCGACGCGAGCTCGACGGTGCGGGTGGGGGTGACGACGCCGGTGACCGCTTGATCGTGCAGGTCGCGCGGCACCTCGTCGAGGAGTTCCGAGTCGAAGACGACCGCGTAGACCGGGGGGCAGTGCTGCATCGATCCGAGGGTCTTGTCGAAGTAGCCGCGTCCCCAGCCCAGCCGCATGCCCGTGCGATCGACCGCGGCGGCCGGGATGATCAGCAGGTCGACGTCGTTGACGGCGAGCGGGCTGAGCACGTCGCCCACCGGTTCGGGCATGCCGAACAGGCCTTCCGCGATGTCGGCGCCGGGCTCGGCGACGACCCAGTCGAGCAGGCCGTCTGCGCGGGTGATGGGCAGCAGCACGCGGATGCCGCGACCGACGGCATCCTGGACGAACTCATGCGTGCCCGGCTCGGTGGGGGCGGAGAGGAAGCACGAGACCGATCTGGCGCCCACGTGGGCGATGAGCGCATCGAGCTGTTGCTTGATGCCGGCGGCGTCGGCGGTGCGCATCGCCTCGGTGCGCTGTTGACGGCGTTCACGAAGATCGGCGCGCAGCGCGCGTTTCGCGTCGTCGATCCCGTCGGTCATGGTCCGATTGTAGGCGGCTCGGCGCGTCGTCGGCCGCGCGTGGCAGACGGATGCCGCGGCCTGCGCCGGTAGGGTATGGACATGTCTCCCTCACGCATCAAGGCCGTCATTCCTGCCGCGGGTCTGGGCACACGCTTCCTGCCTGCCACGAAGGCGATGCCGAAGGAGATGCTGCCCGTCGTGGACAAGCCGGCGATCCAGTACGTGGTCGAAGAAGCTGTCAAGGCCGGCATCGATGACGTCCTGATCATCCTGGGGCGCAACAAGAACAACATCTCCAATCATTTCGACTCCGTCCCCGAGCTCGAGTCCAACCTGCTCACGAAGGGCGCGCACGACAAGCTGCGCAGCGTTCAGCAGTCGACGGAGCTCGCCGACATCCACTTCGTCCGCCAGGGAGAGCCCAAGGGGCTCGGTCATGCGGTGCTGCGCGCTCGCAACCACGTCGGCGACTCGACGTTCGCGGTGATGCTCGGCGACGACCTCATCGATGAGCGCGACGAGTTGCTGACGAAGATGATCGCCGAGAACGAGGCGTCCGGTCTGACGGTCATCGCCCTGATGGAGGTCGACCCCGACAGCATCCACCTCTATGGTGCGGCGGCCGTCGAAGCGACCGACGACCCCGATGTCGTGCGGGTCACCGGACTGGTCGAGAAGCCGAAGAAAGAAGACGCCCCCTCGAATTACGCCGTCATCGGACGCTACGTCCTCACGGCGGGAGTCTTCGACATCCTGGAGCGCACCGAACCCGGCAAGGGGGGTGAGATCCAGCTGACCGACGCGCTGCAGGAACTCGCCGTCACCGACGGTGTTCTGGGCGTCGTGTTCCGCGGTCGCCGCTACGACACCGGCGATAGGGTGGATTACATCAAGGCCATCGTTCAGCTGGCCACCGATCGTGAAGATCTCGGTCTCGAGTTGCGGCCGTGGCTGAAGGAATTCGCGAAGTCGCTCTGACGCCTGTCGCGACGCGTCGCAGGTGAGGGGGACCCGATGGAGCTGACGGTGCCCCGCGAGTATGGACCGATCTCGATCCGGCTCATCAAGCAGCGTGATGCGCGCGTTCTGCAGTCTGAGCTGATGAGCAATCGCGCGTGGTTGCGGCCGTGGGAGGCGACGAGTCCCGACGGTCCCGTCTCGTTCGATATGCGCCTCGGCATCCGGCGTCTGCTGCAGCAGTATCGAGACGGCGGCGGCGTGCCGTTCGTCATGGAGTACGACGGCGAGATCGCCGGCCAGCTCAACGTCTGGGGCATCGCACGAGGATCGCTGTCGTCGGCGACCATCGGCTACTGGGTGAGCGAGCGGTTCGCGGGCCGCGGCGTCACGCCGACGGCGGTGGCCCTGGCGACCGACGTCGCCTTCGGCGAGCTGGGCCTGCACCGCATGGAGATCTGCATCCGTCCGGAGAATCACGCCAGTCTGCGTGTGGTCGAGAAGCTCGGCTTCCGCTACGAAGGTCTGCGTCGCCGGTTCATCCACATCGCGGGCGATTGGCGTGACCACTACGCGTTCGCGCTCGTACGCGAAGACGTGCCCGAGGGCGTACTGCAGCGGTGGCTGCGAGGACACGTCCCTCCGGATGCCGCGACGATTCCCGAGCCGGATCGCGGCGCGCAGTGACGTCGTCGTGACTATCGAGCGACGATCGAGTGAGAGCCGACTCGCGATCGGCGCCTCGATAACCTTCACGTTGCACATGAACGTCAGACACGCGGTCGGATGTCGCGGCACAGGCGCGCGCCGGCCCTACCGTGGTGAGCATGGGCGGACAGGTTTTCGGTGGCGGCGTGGTCGTCCTCGTCGCCGTCGCGCTGTGGATGGTCTATCTGCTGCCGTCGTGGCACGGTCGGCATCAGTTCAACGCGGCGGAGCGCAATGCGGTGCGGCTGAATCAGGCGCTGCGCGTGCTCGCCGAGACCAGTGAGACTCCGCAGGAGGTGCGTCTCGAGCTGAATGCCCGCACCGCCCTCGCTCAGCAGCGTTTGGCGCGCCAGGCGCAGGTCGAGCGCGAGCAGGCCGACCTCGAACGTGTGCGCGCCGAACTCGAGGTTGCAAAGCTCCAGGCCCGTGCCGAGGCCGCCGCCGCGCGCGAGGCTGCTG
>CAUPYO010000026.1:0-11834 GCA_963515565.1 uncultured Microbacterium sp. | reverse complement strand
GGCGAGCTCCGCGACGCCCGCGCCGAAGGCCGCCGCCGCGGCGCCGGCAACCGCGGCCCGACCTCGTGAACCCGTGTGCATGCGCTGATCCTAAGTCGCTGAGCGACGACGAGGGCCAGATGCCGCGGCATCCACCGTCGCCGTGCGCGCGGCCGAGCACAGGCGATCTGCCGAGCACAGGCCGTTTTCGTGCACATCCGCCTGTCCCGGGCGGTGCGCCTGCGCAGGGGCGACGGCGGGCCCGTGGGCGTCTCGGCATCCGACGTGCTCGTCGACGTGTCAGCCGTCACATTCAGGAAACACGGCCCGGACTAGGCTCATGGCATGGGTGACCTGTTCGACGGATACGGCTCGACGCTGGCTCCGCGCAAGACCGTCTCGGGCGTCGCGGCCTTCGACGAGATGTTCGCCGCGCCCGCCTCACCCGGCGCGCCCGCGACGTCGCGTTCCGCGTACCGCGAGCTGTATCAGGCGCTCGCCAAACTCACGCAGGAAGAGCTGCGCGGGCGCACCGAATCGCTGGCCAGTTCGTACCTCGCGCAGGGCGTGACGTTCGACTTCGCGGGCGAGGAACGGCCCTTCCCGCTGGATGCCGTACCCCGCGTGATCGAGTACGACGAGTGGTCGAACATCGAAAAGGGCGTGCAGCAGCGCGTCCGTGCACTCGAGGCGTTCCTCGACGACACGTACGGACACCAGCACTGCGTCCGCGACGGCGTGCTGCCCGCCGGGCTGATCGCGTCCAGCCAGTACTTCTACCGCCAGGCCGCGGGCATCCACTCCGCCAACGGCGTGCGCATCCAGGTCGCCGGCATCGACCTCATCCGCGACGAGCACGGCGAGATGCGGGTGCTCGAAGACAACGTGCGCGTGCCGTCGGGCGTCAGCTACGTCATCTCCAATCGTCGGGTGATGGCGCAGACCCTCCCCGAGCTCTTCGTCTCGATGCGGGTGCGGCCGGTGGGCGACTACCCCAACAAGCTGCTGCAGGCGCTGCGCGCGTCGGCCCCGTCGGGGATCGACGACCCGAACGTCGTCGTGCTCACCCCCGGTGTCTACAACTCCGCATATTTCGAGCACACGCTGCTCGCGCGCCTCATGGGTGTCGAGCTCGTCGAGGGCCGTGACCTGCAGTGCGTGGGTGGCAAGGTGTTCATGCGCACGACCCGCGGACCGCGCCGGGTCGACGTCATCTACCGCCGCGTCGACGACGAGTTCCTCGACCCGCTGCAGTTCCGCGCCGACTCGATGCTGGGCGCCCCGGGCCTCATGCTCGCCGCCCGTCTGGGCAACGTCACGATCGCGAACGCGGTGGGCAACGGCGTCGCCGATGACAAGCTGCTGTACACGTACGTGCCCGACCTCATCCGCTACTACCTGGCGGAGGAGCCGATCCTCAAAAATGTCGACACGTGGCGGCTCGAAGAGCCCGACGCGCTCGAAGAGGTGCTCGACCGGCTCGACGAGCTCGTCGTGAAGCCGGTCGACGGCTCGGGCGGCAAGGGTCTCGTCGTCGGCCCCGATGCGTCGCCGGCCGAGCTGGAGAAGCTCCGCAAAAAGCTCATCCGCGATCCCCGCGGCTGGATCGCTCAGCCCGTCGTGATGCTCTCGACGATCCCTACGCTCGTCGAAGACGGCATGCGTCCTCGTCACGCGGACCTGCGCCCCTTCGCCGTCAACAACGGCGACGAGGTCTGGGTGCTGCCGGGCGGACTCACGCGCGTCGCCCGGCCCGAGGGCCAGCTGGTCGTCAACTCGTCGCAGGGTGGCGGATCGAAGGACACCTGGATCGTCGGCGGTGAGGCGCCGCGCCGCGGCGACTACGCTGTGCAGACCTCGGGCGGGCTGGCGGGCCTGGTCGCCGACCAGGCGTCGGTGACCGAGGCGATCCCGATCATCTACGACGCGCAGGGCGAGCAGTCGCACTCGCCGCACGACCGACCGCTCAGCACCCAGGAACAGCAGGAGCAGCAACAGCAGCAGGCATCCACCCCTCTTGCCGAGGAGGTGCCCGGATGCTGAGTCGCATCGCGGAATCGCTGTTCTGGATCGGGCGCTACATCGAGCGCAGCGACGGCACGGCCCGCATCCTCGACGTGCACCTGCAGCTGCTGCTGGAAGACCCCTGGATCGACGAGGACACCGCCTGCCGCTCGCTCATGGGCGTGATGGGGTCGGTGCCGCCGCCGGAATCGGTCGAGGTCACGCGCTCCGACGTGCTGACGAGCCTCGCCGTCGACCGCGCCAACCCGTCGAGCATCGCGTACGCCGTGCAGGCCTCGCGTGAGAACGCGCGACGCGCACGGGAGATCGTCTCGACCGAGCTGTGGGAGACGCTGAACACCACCAACTCGCGCATGCCGCGGCGCCTGCACAACGAGAAGGTGCATGAGTTCTTCCAGTGGGTGCGGGAGCGCTCCGCGCTGGCCGTCGGCATCACCGACTCCTCGACCAGCCGCGACGAGGCCTGGCAGTTCCTCACCCTCGGTCGGGCGATCGAGCGCACCGACATGACCGCGCGCCTGCTGGCGACCCGGGCGCTGACCGAGGCATCCGGCCCCTCGTGGACGACGATCCTCCGCTCGTGCGGGGCCTACGAGGCGTACTTGCGCACCTATCGCGGCATGCCGAGCGCGTCGAACGCGGCCGAGTTCCTGCTACTGGACCGCCTGTTCCCGCGCTCGATCATCTACTCGATCACCCAGGCCGAGGCGTGCATGCGGGAGATCGATCCCGTGGCGGACCGGGTCGGCCATTCGAACACGGTGCTGCGCGCCCTCGGCCGCATCCGCAACGACTTGGAGTACCGTCCCATCGGCGAGATCCTCAGCGAGCTTCCCGATCACATGGAGCGCGTGCAGAAGGTCACCCGTGAGGCCTCCGAGGCCATCCGCGGCCGGTTCTTTCCGACACACGCCGAGCCCAGCTGGATCGGAGAGACCTCATGATGCGGCTGCGGATCGAGCACACCACGGGCTTCTCCTACCAGGGCGACGTGGGGGCCTCGTACAACGAAGCGCGGATGCTGCCGATATCGACCGACAGTCAGTTCGTGCTGAGCTCGCAGCTCGACATCGACCCGTCGACGAGCGTCAACTACTACCTCGACTACTTCGGCACCCGCGTGGCGGCCTTCGACGTCCTCGCCGGCCACAGCCAGCTCGAGATCACGGCCCGATCGCTCGTGGAGGTGCGCCCGCGCCCGCTCGAGTTTCCCGAGATGAGCTGGGAGCGACTGGTCGCCGAGAGCACCCGGGCGATCGCCACGGTGGAGATGCTCGGGCAGTCGGCGCGCACCGCGCCGCATCCGGAGGTCGCCGAGCTCGCGCGCTCGATCGCCGCTCAGCACACCGAACCGGCGCGCGCGGCGCTGGCGATCGCGACCGCCATCGGTGACGCCATGGAGTACATGCAGGGCGTCACGGGCGTGCACTCCACGGCCGCCGAGGCCTGGACCGAGCGCAGGGGCGTCTGCCAGGACATCACGCACATCACGCTGGGAGCGCTGCGTCATGTCGGCATCCCCGCGCGCTACGTGTCGGGCTACCTGCACCCCGTGGCGGATGCGGAGGTCGGCGTGCCGACGACGGGCGAGTCGCACGCCTGGGTGGAGTGGTTCACCGGTGGCTGGCAGGGATTCGATCCGACCAACAACGTCGAGATCGGCGACCGGCACGTGCTCGTCGGCCGCGGCCGCGACTACAACGACATCCCGCCGCTTCGCGGTGTGTATGCGGGGCCGTTCACGAGCATCCTGCACGTGAAGGTCACCGTCACTCGCGAGGCCTGACGCCGGCCTCCCCGGGCGTCTGGGTAGGCTGATCCGGTGACGACGTGGCGCACTTCGCAGAAGGCCGATCGCCGCGCACGGCTGCTCACCGAGGCGGCTGCGCTGTTCGCACGCCGCGGGTTCGCAGCCGTCACCACCGTCGAGATCGGTGAAGCCGTCGGCATGAGCGGTCCGGCGCTCTACAAACACTTCGCGAGCAAAGACGCGATCCTCGCCGAACTGCTCGTCGACGCCAGCGAACGGCTGCTGGAGGGGGCGCGCGAGATCGCGGGGGCGGCTGTGACGGATGCCGTCGGCGCGCGGCGGGTGCTCGACGAGCTCATCGCGTTCCACATCGGCTTCGCGACCGCGGCGCCGGACATCATCCGCATTCAGGACCGCGAGCTCGCGGGCCTCGCCGCCGAGACGAACCATCGGGTGCGCCGCCTGCAGCGCGAGTATGTGGCGGCGTGGGACCAGATCTTCGCCGCCGCCGCTGCTGACCTGAGCGCGCCGGAACGAGAGACTCGGCTGCTCGGGGTGTTCGGGCTGCTCAACTCGACACCGCACAGCGCGGGCGCGAGCGGTGAGGAGGCTGCGGGCATCCTCGCCGCGATGGCGCGGCGGGCTCTGGTGGCGGACTGAGCGCGCCCTCAATCCTGCCCGGGTGTGTGGGCCGGCCGGCACCGCATGAGCGCGCTGCGCGTCGCCCGCGCGACGACCTCCCCCCGCTGGTTGCGCATGGTGTGCGCGAACTCGACGATGCCCTGGCCCGGGCGGGAGGTCGACAGCCGCTTACCGACCACGACGGTCTCGGCGTACAGGGTGTCGCCGACGCGCACCGGCGCCGGGAAGCTGACCTCGCCGAAACCCAGGTTCGCGACGATCGTGCCCTGCGTGAGCTGCGCGACCGACAGGCCGACCAGCGTCGACAGCGTGAACATGCTGTTGACGAGGCGCTCGCCGAACTCCGTGTCGGCTGCCCACGCGGCATCCAGGTGCAGTGACTGCGTGTTCATCGTCAACGTGGTGAACAGCACGTTGTCGGCCTCGGTGACGGTGCGACCTGGAGCGTGCACGTAGCGGGCCCCCTCGACGAACTCCTCGACGTACAGGCCGCGCTGGTGGATGACCTCGCTCATACCGTCGACTCCTCTTCCCCTTCGGACGCGTGCTCTGACGCGGGCTCGGCGTCGGGCTCGATGGTGGCGACCACACCGCCGCGGGCGACCTGATCGCCGACCGCCGCCCGCAGATGCACGGTTCCGGCGATGCCGGCCCGCAGCACATGCTCCATCTTCATCGCCTCCACCGCCACCACGGGGTCGCCGGCGCGGACGCGCGCGCCGTCTTCAGCGGCGACGAGCACGACGGTCCCGGGCAGAGGCGAGAGGACCGTAGGCGAGGTGTCGGCATCGGCATCCGCGGCGCCGTCGATCGTGCGTTCGACGACCCGTACGGCCCCGCCGTCGGTGTGCAGCCACACGCCGTCCGCATCGATCGCGACGGGGAACGTACGACCGCGCCCGTCGATGACGACGGATGCCGCGCCGGGACCGTCCGCATCGACGTGAACAGAGGCGGGGACAGGCGCCCCGTCGTCGACCGTGACGCGCAAGGGAGAGGACCACACACGGACGCATGCCGACGCCGCGCCGCTGACGAGGTCGTAGACGCTGGGGGCCGCGTCGCCGAGGCGCCAGCCGTCGCCGCGGGTCCAGGGGCCGGTGACTCCGCCCGCCGGGTTCGCCGCGGCCTCTCGCTCGTGGCAGAGGAGTGCGGCCTCGGCGAACGTCCGCGCCGACGCGTCGACGAACGGCAAGTCATCGAAGACGCGGGCGATCAGGCCGGTGTCGAGATCGCCCGCGACCACCTCGGGGCGTTCGAGCAGCAGCCGCAGGAAGGGGAGGTTGGTCTCGAAGCCGAAGATCGCCGTGTCGTCGATCGCGCGCACCAATCGCCGACGCGCCTTGTCGCGGCTCGGACCCCACGCGATGATCTTGGCGAGCATCGGGTCGTAGTCCGTCGAGACGAGCAGCCCGTCCTCGAGCGACGTGTCCACGCGGACCCCCTCGCCGCTCGGGTGCACGACGCGGTCGACGCGCCCGCCCGTCGGGAGGAACCCGGCCCGCGGGTCTTCGGCGTACACCCGCACCTCGATCGCGTGCCCGTTCAGGTGCACGTCCTCCTGCGTGAACGGCAGCGGTTCGTCGGCCGCGATGCGCAGCTGCAGCTCGACGAGGTCGAAACCGGTGACCATCTCGGTCACCGGGTGCTCGACCTGCAGGCGGGTGTTCATCTCCATGAAGAAGAACTCGTCGGGCGCGTCCGCCGACACGATGAACTCCACGGTGCCCGCGCCGACGTAGCCGACGCTTCGCGCGGTCTCGCATGCGGCCGCTCCGATCCGCGCGCGGGTGTCGGCGTCGAGCAGCGGCGACGGGGCCTCTTCGACCACCTTCTGGTGTCGGCGCTGCAGGGAGCACTCCCGTTCGCCCAGGTGCACCACGGTCCCGTGGGCGTCGGCGATCACCTGCACCTCGATGTGCCGTGGCGAGGCGACGTAGCGCTCGAGGAAGAGCGTGTCGTCGCCGAAGGATGCCGCGGCCTCGCGCCGCGCGGCAGCCACGGCCGGGGCGAGCTCCGCGGCATCCGTCACGACGTGCATGCCCTTGCCGCCGCCGCCCGCCGACGGCTTGATGAGCGCCGGAAAGCCCACCTCGGCGGCACCGGCGATGAGATCATCGTCGGTGAGACCGGGTCGCGCGATGCCCGGCACCGTCGGCACGCCGCGGGCTTCGCCGGTCTGCTTGGCCGAGATCTTGTCGCCCATGACCTCGATCGCCTCCGGCGAGGGGCCGATGAAGGCGACGCCGGCGTCGGCGCACGCCCGCGCGAACGCCGCGTTCTCGGCGAGGAAGCCGAAGCCCGGATGGATCGCGTCGGCACCGGTCTGGCGTGCGGCATCCACCACCCGCTCGATCGACAGGTAGCTCTGTGCGGCGGCGGCAGGCCCGAGCCGCACCGCTTCGTCGGCCAGCCGCACGTGGAGCGCACCGGCATCGGCGTCGCTGTAGACCGCCACGGAGCGGATGCCGAGGGTGCGCAGGGTCCGGATGATGCGGACGGCGATCTCGCCCCGATTGGCGATGAGGACTTTCTCGATGGCGCTCATGCGGATCACATCCGGAAGACGCCGTAGCCGGCGCCTCGCAGGGGGGCGCGCGACACCACGTCGAGCGCGAGCCCCAGCACGTCGCGGGTCTGGGCAGGTTCGAGGATGCCGTCGTCCCACAGGCGCGCCGTGGAGTAGTACGGATTTCCCTGCCTGTCGTACTGGGCGCGGATCGGCTCCTCGAACGCGGCGCGCTCTTCGGCCGACCACGGCATTCCTGCGGCGTCGAGTTGCTCGCCGCGGACGGTGGACAGGACGGATGCCGCCTGTGGTCCGCCCATCACCGACACGCGAGCGCCCGGCCAGAGCCAGAGGAATCGAGGTGAGTAGGCGCGCCCGCACATCGAGTACGTCCCGGCGCCGAAGGAGCCTCCGACCACGACCGTGAGCTTCGGCACGCGGGCGCAGGCCACCGCGTTGACCATCTTCGCGCCGTGCTTGGCGATGCCGCCGTGCTCGTACTCGCGGCCCACCATGAATCCCGTGATGTTCTGCAGGAACAGCAGGGGGATGCCGCGCTGATCGCAGAGCTCGATGAAGTGCGCGCCCTTCAGCGCCGACTCGGCGAAGAGCACGCCGTTGTTCGCGACGATTCCGACGGGGTGGCCGTGGATGTGGGCGAAGCCGGTGACGAGGGTCTCGCCGTACTCCTTCTTGAACTCGCTGAAGCGGCTCCCGTCGACGAGCCGCGCGATGATCTCGCGGGCGTCGTAGGGCGTCGTCAGCTCGACCGGCACGACGTCGTAGAGCGAGTCCGGATCGTGCAGTGGGGGAGCGACCGATGCGAGCCGGTAGGGCAGCGGAGCGGGTTCGGGCACCGTGGCGATGATCTCGCGGACGATGCGCAGGGCGTGGGCATCGTCGGCGGCGAGGTGATCGGTGACCCCCGAGATGCGGGAATGGGTGACGCCGCCACCGAGCTCTTCCGCGCTGACGACTTCGCCCGTCGCCGCTTTCACGAGGGGAGGGCCGCCGAGGAAGATCGTGCCCTGGTCGCGGACGATGACGCTCTGATCGCTCATCGCCGGCACGTAGGCGCCGCCCGCGGTGGATGATCCCATCACGGCCGCGATCTGCGGGATGCCGTCCCGCGACATCCGCGCCTGGTTGTAGAAGATGCGACCGAAGTGGTCGCGGTCGGGGAACACCTCGTCCTGCATCGGCAGGAAGGCGCCGCCGGAGTCGACGAGGTAGATGCAGGGCAGGCGGTTCTCGCTCGCGACCTCCTGCGCGCGCAGGTGCTTCTTGACCGTCAGCGGGAAGTACGTGCCGCCCTTCACCGTCGCATCGTTGGCGACGATCATCACGTGGCGCCCCTGCACCAGCCCGATGCCGGCGACGACGCCCGCCGCAGGAGCCTCACCGTCGTACAGGCCGTCGGCCGCGAGCGGCGCGAGCTCCAGAAAGGGACTGCCCCGATCGAGGAGCAGATCGATCCGATCGCGGGCGAGCATCTTTCCGCGTTCGGTGTGGCGTCGCCGCGACGTTGCGGGTCCGCCGAGCGCCGCCGCTTCGCGCTTGGTCCGCAGCTCCGCGACGAGGTCGCAGTATCCACCCGTGGTCGTCGTCGACACGGCATCCTCATTTCGGTTATCAGTCAGTAACCCAATCAGGACATTAGCGCCCGAGAGCGCGGATGTCCACCGTCGGCGGGAGCGAGCGTCGATCCGTACGGGGTGCGGCAGAATGTTCCGATGACCACCACGCCCGACCCGTCGCCGTCCTACTGGTATGTCGACGAAGACGCGCGTTCGACCTCGGTCATGGAAGCCATGCGCTCCTACCGCGCGGCGGAGGTCGCGATGAGGCGCCGCACGCAGCAGTCGATGGACATGGGTGAGAACGAGTTGCTCGTGCTGCGCTTTCTCGCCCGCTCGCGGCTGCGCGGCGATGCGGTCACTCCTGTCGCGCTCAGTCGCTACCTCGGCATCACCTCGGCATCCACCACCGCGCTGCTCGACCGACTCGAGCGGTCGGGGCACATCACGCGGGCGCCGAATCCGGCCGACAGACGCAGCGTCCTGATCAGCTCGAGCGAGCACTCAGACAGCGAGGTGCGTCAGACCCTGTCGGCGATGCACGAACGCATGATGGCCGTTGTGCGCGAGATGGATGCCGATCAGCGCGACACGGTGATCCGCTTCCTCGACGCGATGCGCATCGCGGTCGATCACATCGACGCGTAGTCGCGGCTGACCGCCGAGCCGGCGATCTCATCGGCGGCGCCGGTCGCGGCGTCGAGGAAGTGCAGCACCGCGGCGCGCCCTTCGGGGGTGAGTTCGTCGACCGCGGCCGCCACTCGGTCCTCGAAGGCGTCCACCAGGGCGGCGACCTCTGCGGCGGCCCGCTCGGTGGGGGCGATCAGGATGCTGCGCCGGTCGGTGGGATGGCTCACGCGCTGCACGCTGCCGAGGCGTTCGAGGCGGTCGAGCAACGCGGTGGTGGATGCCGAGCTGATGCCGAGGTGGCGTGAGATCTCGCTCGGCTTGACGTCGAGGCGTTGGCGCTCGCAGGCGAGCACGTACTGCAAGATGCGCAATTCGTTGTCGCCGAGGGCCGCATTGGCGCGCACCCGCTGGTGCATCTGGGTGTCGGCGGCGCGGAATCGTTCCAGCGCACGCAGGACGTCAGCCGTCGCAGATGTGGGCGTCACGGTCACCGCACCCACCTCCCAAGGTTCGTACCTCGCTGATTTACGCCTCTCAATATAGCTCACCGAGTAGCTAGCTTGACTAACTACTTACCTGCGGAATAACCTTTATCGTAACTGACCGAGGGGAGTCATCATGGGGCGTCTGTACTACGGCAACAGCACGGAGCCGTTCATCGTCGACGACATCGAACTCGCTCATCTGCGCATGGTCGCGATGACGAAGCTGCGTCGTTCGGAGGGCTTCAGTCTGACGTTGACCTCCCCCTCACAGGGGCGCAGTGCGCTCTGGGTGCATTGCGCCATCCCGCTGCGCTTCGAGTTCGACGCGGTCGAGCCGCTGCGTCTGGACCCCGCGCGGGTCAATGAACTGGCTCAGGCTGCGGCATCCGCGGGGGGCGTC
Source organism: uncultured Microbacterium sp. (assembly GCA_963515565.1). Lineage (GTDB taxonomy): Bacteria > Actinomycetota > Actinomycetes > Actinomycetales > Microbacteriaceae > Microbacterium. Next base: position 1,837 of record CAUPYO010000026.1, on the reverse strand, counting down.
GTGATCGAGCGTGCTGCTGCGGTCGCGCCGGCGCGCACGGAATTGGCGGCGGTGGCGTGAGCATTCTCCTTCCCGCGTCGACGACCCGCATCACCTGGGCGAAGGTGAGTGAGGGGTTCCACGTGGCGTCTCGCGCGGGTGACTACGTGGGATGCGTGGAGTCCACGCCCGACGGCCACTTCGTGGGCTTCGACTTTCGATCGACACCCGTTGGGCGGTACTCGACCCTGGTCGACGCCCAGCACGCCGTCGGCGCTGCGCGCGACACGCGCCCGGCCGTGGACGTGCCGCCGGAGTGCTCCCGTGGGGAGGCGGTGTGGCAGGCCGCGGCCGCCCTCACCGGTATCGTCGCGCTGGGTGTGCTGGCGACCGCGGTGTTGACCACGCCGATCGTCTGAGCGTCAGGACGCCGCGGCGATCTGCCCGAGAGTCAGGTCGGTGCGGTGCTGGAGGAATCCGCAGAGGTCGGCGACGACCGCGAGGTCGGCGGCCAGACGGGCGACGCCGACGGCATCCAGTTCGAAGCTGTCGGCGCGCGCCTCGAAGGTGACGCTCCAGCGGGCGCCGCTTTCGTTTTCGACCGGCTGGATGTAGGTGACCGTCGAGGCGTTGCTGAGTGACACGACGACGAGGCCCGAGTCGGGGCCCGGCGTGAAGTCCTTTTCCAGGACGGTGACGGCAGCGGTGGTGGAGGGATTTTCGGCGAGGTATTCGCGCACCCACGCCTCGACCGTCGCCTGATTGCGATAGGGCATGGGACTCGTTTCCGTTTCGTCGCGTCTGAAGACGCTCCGTACAGTATGACCGGTGCCCACGACACGCGGGCCATCGCGGCTGTCAGGCCGGACGCAGCACGGTGTTCAGAAGCAGCTGCATGGCTGCGACGGGGTCGGTGTCGTCGGCGAGCCAGCGGATCTGAATGCCCTCCCAGGCGGTGATGATGAGTCCGGCCAGGGCGGTGTCGTCGTCGCTTTCTGGCTGGATGCGCCCGAGCGCACGGTCGTGGGCGATGAGTGCGGCGTAGTCGGCGGTGACGCCGGCGTAGCGGTGTTGCAGCCACTCATGCGCCTCGTGCCCCGGGTAGGTCGCCTCGGCGGAGACGATCGAGAACATGCGCACCAGTTCTCTCCGGCCGAGGTTGCGGCGCACGATGCCGACGACGGTGGGCACCACGCCGTCGCGACGGGCCCGGTCGGCGAAGCCCGCGTCGGCGGCATCCTCCTGCTCCAAGACGGCGGCGAGCAGCGACACCTTGGTGGGGAAGTGGTGCATGACGGTGGTCAGGCTCAGCCCCAACTGCGCCGCGATCTGCCGCAGCGATCCGCCCCGGTAGCCGTGGGCGCTGAAGATGGCGGTGGCGGAGGTGATGATCTCGGCCCTGCGTTCGGCCGTCTTCGCGTACGGACCGCGGCGAGCGGGTGACGGAGAAGCCATGGACCAGAGCGTACCCGCTCCCGACGAATAAACCGTGCACCTGCACGAGATTGGGGATAGGATGCTCGGCATGGCCACACAGACGCGCGATTACCGCTGGGTTCGAGACGGGGCGCTGGGCGCTGGGCGTATGCGGTACGGCGCCGACTACAACCCGGAGCAGTGGTCGCGTGACGTCTGGGCCGAAGACATGCGACTCATGCGCGAGGCGGGCGTCAACGTGGTCTCGCTCGCGATCTTCTCGTGGGCGCTGCTCGAGCCGCGCCCGGGCGAGTTCGACTTCACCTGGCTCGACGAGGTGATCGACCTCCTGCACGAGAACGGGATCGACGTCGATCTCGCCACCGCCACCGCATCGCCGCCGGCCTGGCTGTCGCAGCGGCATCCGGAGATCCTGCCGCAG
>CAUPYO010000025.1:0-12083 GCA_963515565.1 uncultured Microbacterium sp. | reverse complement strand
GTGCAGGGTGCCCACCTCGTTGTTGGCGACGAGCGCCGTCGCCACGGCAGCACGGCCATCGGTGCTGAGCGCGTCCGCGAAGGATGCCGGCGCAATCCTCCCCGCGCCGTCGAGCCCGACGCGGCGGACATCGGCACCCTGCGTCTGCAGCCAGCCGACCGTGTCCAGCGTCGCGTGATGCTCGCCGTCCGGTAGCACGATGGCTGCAGATCCGCCGGGGCGCGCCCACCACAGTCCCTTCAGAGCGAGGTTGATCGCTTCGGTGCCGCCCGAGGTCAGCACGACCTCGATGGGATCGCAGTCCATCACTGCGGCGATCCGCTCCCGCGACTCCTCCAGAAGCCGGCGCGCAGCCTGGCCGGCCCCGTGCACCGACGAGGCGTTGCCCACGAGGGCGGATGCCGCGATCCACGCGTCGCGCGCCGTGGCCCGCAACGGCGCCGACGCTGCATGGTCGAAGTAGATCGACATGACGCTCCCGCACTCGTGACGACGCGGCTTCACCGCCTCACTACTCTAGAGCGCATGGCCAGCCCGAAGCCGTCCGACTCCACATCCGCCGTCGCCCTCGTCGAGGACGCCGACAGCACCCCTGCGGCGCTACTCGGATCCGCATACGACCGGATGGGCGTGACGATCGGCGCGGACGGCGGAACGCTGCGCGTCTGGTCAGAAGAAGCCACGGCAGTCGAGCTGGTGCTCTTCGACGGAGAGGACCTTGATTGGATCACCGGGGCCCTGCCGCTCGTCCCCCGCGGTGACGACGTCTGGGAGGTCACGACACCCGATCTGCGAGTCGGTGCGCGTTACGCACTGCGAGTCGATGGCCCGTCCGGGCCTGGGCGCACCTTCAACCCCGAAACCCTTCTCGTCGACCCCTATGCGCGCGGTCTTGTCCCGGTGCGCCTCGGGCAGTGGCGTTGCGCCGTCGTCGACGACGCCTTCGACTGGGATGGTGTCTCGCGTCCGAGCGTGCCGATGGATCGGACGGTCATCTATGAAGCACACGTCAAGGGGCTGACCAAGCGGCATCCCGACATCCCGCCGGCGTTGCACGGCACGTACGCGGGCCTCGGCCATCCGGCGATGATCGCGCATCTCACAGGCCTCGGTGTGACGGCGGTCGAGCTGCTGCCCATCCACGCGTTCGAGACCGAGCCGCGTCTGCTGAACCAGGGCCTGTCCAACTATTGGGGCTACAACTCCCTCAACTTCTTCACGCCGCACGCCCCGTACGCGACCGCCGATGCCGTCGCCGCGGGGCCTGACGGCGTGCTGCGCGAAGTCAAAACCATGGTGCGCGATCTGCACGCGGCCGGCATCGAGGTCATTCTCGACGTCGTCTACAACCACACTTCCGAGCTCGGCCTCGGCGGTCCGCGATCGAGCCTGCGCGGGATCGACAACCGCGGGTACTACCGCCAGCAGGACGACGGCGCGTACATCGACGTGACCGGATGCGGCAACTCGCTGAATACGGCGACGGATGCCGCAGCGCGTCTGGTGCTCGACTCACTGCGGTACTGGGCACAGGAGGTGCAGATCGACGGATTCCGTTTCGATCTGGCCGCGACGCTGGGCCGCGACGGCGCAACCACCTTCGATGCGCAGCATCCCCTGCTTCGCGCGATCATCGACGACCCGGCGCTGGCCGGTCTCAAGATGATCGCCGAACCATGGGACGTCGGAATGGGCGGGTGGCAGACGGGCAACTTCGGGGCGGGCTGGTCAGAGTGGAACGACCGCTACCGAGATCGTGTGCGCAACTTCTGGCTCAGCGACATCGACTACGCACGCCGCGCCTCCGTCTCGCCCGTGGGCATCGGGGGGTTCGCGACGCGGCTCGCGGGCTCGTCCAACACCTTCAGCGCCGAGCGCGGCCCACTCGCGAGCATCAACTTCGTGACCGCCCACGACGGTTTCACGCTGCGGGACCTCGTCTCGTACGACGTCAAACACAACCTCGGCAACGGGGAACAGAACCGTGACGGTGCCGACACCAATCGCTCGTTCAACCACGGTGCGGAGGGATCGACGGATGACCCCGGAGTACTCGCCACGCGACGCAAGGCGATGCGCAACCTCATGGGAACACTTCTGTTGTCGGCGGGAGTCCCGATGATCACCGCGGGCGACGAATTCGGCCGTACCCAGCGCGGCAACAACAATCCGTACTGTCACGACTCGCCGTTGACGTGGGTCGATTGGGATCACGCCGCGTGGCAGGAAGACCTTCAGGCCCACGTTCGCCGGCTCATCGCGCTCCGACGAGACAACCCCGCCCTGCGACCGCGCCGATTCGCTCGGGACGCCGATATCGTGCCCAGCGCCTCGGTGATCGACTGGTACGACGAGCACGGCGACACCATGTCGATCGAACGCTGGACCGACCCCGCGCATCGCACCCTGCAGTACGACGCGGCATCGACCCCGGAAGAAGAGGCGCCCAACCGCATCCTCCTGATCGTCCACGGCACCGAACGGCCGGTGGAAGTCACCCTTCCGCGCATCGACGGCGTCGCCGCATTCGTGTCGCTCTGGTCGAGCGTTCCGGAGCAGCCCGACCAACAGGAGCGCGTGTTCGCTCCCGGTGAGAAGCTGACGCTTCCGGGGACCGCACTGCACCTGTTCCGCATGCAGTGACAGGTTCGCCGCAGAAAAACAAGGCCCCCGGGCTGGTGGTGTGCTTCCGTCGGCTTCGGCGGTAGGTTCGAAACGTGGCTTCGACGACGCGCTCTGCTCCTCCCGTTTCCTCCCCGACGACGCCCCTTTTGCGCAGTTGCGCGCCGCTTCCGCTTCGCGCCGCCGAGCCGTGGCCGACCGCGCCCGACACGCACGCGGGACGCATTCCTCTGGCACACGCGCATCCTTGCGTGCCCGGTGAGACGTACCGCCCCTCCGCCTTCTCCGGCGAGGCAGTCCCCTTCGTCGTGACCGCGTTTCGCGAGGGCCACGACCTCATCGGTGTGCACCTGCGCCTCTTCTCGCCGTCTGGTCACGAGACGTTGCACCGCCTGTCGCCGCTCGGCGACGGCTTCGACCGCTGGAGCGTGCAGGTCGCCCCTTTGGAAGAGGGCGTGTGGCGATTCCGTTTCGAAGCCTTCGGCGACGACGTCGCGACCTGGCAGCACGCGGCCGACCTCAAGATCTCCGCCGGCGTCGACTCCGCACTCATGCGCGAGATGGGTGCCCGGTTGTTCAGCACGGCGGCCGCCCAGAAAGACCGTGCCGCGGCGGAACGGCGCGCGCTCACCGCGGCGGCGGCGACGCTCCGCGACCCCGGAGTCGACGACGACGCGGCGTTGCTCATCGTCCGCGATCCTGAGATCGCGGGCTACTTCCGCGCGCGTCCCCTGCAGTCTCTGCTCACGGTCGGCACCGATCGGGAACTGCTCGTGGAGCGTGAGCGCGCCGGCGTCGGCGCCTGGTACGAGTTCTTCCCCCGCTCCGAGGGGGCGAAGCGGCTGAAGGACGGCTCCATCAAGAGCGGCACGTTCCGCACCGCGACCAAGCGGCTGCCGGCCGTCGCGGCCATGGGCTTCGACGTGCTCTATCTGCCGCCCATCCACCCCATCGGCGAGGTCAACCGCAAGGGACCCAACAACACGCTGGACGCGGGGCCGGCCGATCCCGGGTCACCCTGGGCCATCGGCTCCGCCGCGGGCGGTCACGACGCCGTTCACCCCGACCTCGGTACTCTCGCCGACTTCCGCGCGTTCGTGCGCGCCGCGCGCTCCGAGGGGTTGGAGATCGCGCTCGATCTCGCCCTGCAGGCAGCCCCCGATCATCCGTGGGTCACCGCGCACCCGGAGTGGTTCACGACCCTTCCCGACGGTTCGATCGCCTATGCGGAAAACCCTCCGAAGAAGTACCAGGACATCTATCCGGTCAACTTCGACAATGATCCCGAGGGCATCCGCGCGGAGGTGCTCCGCATCGTGCGGCACTGGATCGCGCAGGGCGTGAAGATCTTCCGTGTCGACAACCCGCACACCAAGCCTCTTCAGTTCTGGGAGTGGCTCCTGGCCACTGTGAACGCCGAGCACCCCGACGTCGTCTTCCTCGCCGAGGCGTTCACGCGGCCGGCCCCGCTGCAAGCGCTGGCCCAAGCGGGTTTCCAGCAGAGCTACTCGTACTTCGCCTGGCGCAACACGAAGACCGAACTCGAGGAGTTCTTCGGGTGGATCGCCCATGACACCGCCGATTTCATGCGCCCCAACCTCTTCGTGAACACCCCCGACATCCTCACCGAGTATCTGCAGTACGGTGGTCGGCCCGCCTACAAGATCCGCGCGGCGCTCGCGGCGACCGCCGGCGCGTCGTACGGCGTGTATGCCGGATACGAGCTGATCGAGAACATCGCGCGGCCCGGTTCCGAAGAGAACATCGACAACGAGAAGTATGAGTACAAGGTGCGTGACTGGGAGGGCGCCGCCTCCGAGGGCACGTCGATCGCGCCGTATCTGACGCGACTCAACGAGATCCGTCGCGCACATCCCGCGCTTCGCCAGTTGAGAGGTCTGAGCATCCAGTGGAGCGACGATGACGCGATCCTCGTCTACGTGAAGCATCTTCCGGCCGCCCTGAGCGAGACCGGGCGCTCCGACACAGTGATCGTCGTCGCCAACGTCGACCCGCACTCCACGCGCCAGACCACCGTGCACATCGACAGCGCCGTCTTCGGCGTACCTCGCGGTGCCGACTACGTGGTCGAAGACCTCATCACGGGAGCGACGTGGACCTGGAATCAGGACAACTTCGTCCGCCTGGACGCCTTCGACGAACCCGTCCACATCCTGCACGTGAAGGAGTCATGATGAGCGACGTATCCGACGAGATCCTCGACACGGTCGCCACCGGCTCCTCCCACGCGCCGCACGACGTGCTCGGCCCGCACCGCAGCGCCGACGGAAGCTGGGTGATCCGTGCCCGGCGGCCGATGGCCGCGTCGGTGACGGCAGCACTGGACGACGGCACGGAGATCGCCCTTGAGCACGTGCGAGCCGGCATTTGGGAGGGGCGCAGCGCTGAGCAGCCTCGCGCCTACGAACTCATCGCGTCCTACGACGGCGGAGCCGATTACCGTGCCGACGACCCCTACCGCCACCTCCCCAGTGTCGGAGATGTCGATCGGCATCTGATCGCTGAGGGTCGCCACGAGCAACTCTGGCAGACCCTAGGCGCCCACGTGCGCCACTACGACGCCGTCTCTGGCGTGTCGTTCGCGGTCTGGGCACCGAATGCGCGCGCCGTGCGCGTCGTCGGCGATTTCAACTCGTGGGACGGCCAGGGACACTCGATGCGCAGCCTCGGCTCGACCGGGGTATGGGAACTGTTCGTGCCCGGATTGGGCGCCGGCACCGTCTACAAGTACGAGATCCTGACGCGTCACGGCGGATGGATCCTCAAAGCCGACCCGATGGCGCAACGCGCAGAAGTTCCTCCCGCGACGGGATCGGTCGTCACCGAGAGCGCGTACACCTGGGGCGATGACGCGTGGCTGTCCCGCCGCGCTGAGAGCGACGTCCTCGCCCAGCCCATGTCGACCTACGAACTGCATCTGGGATCGTGGCGGCCGGGGCTCGGATACCGCGACGCCGCCGACCCGCTCATCGACTACCTCCGTGACGTGGGCTATACGCACGTCGAGTTCCTGCCGCTGGCCGAGCACCCTTTCGGCGGCTCGTGGGGGTACCAGGTCAGTGGCTACTACGCCCCGACCAGCCGTTTCGGCACCCCTGACGATCTCCGCTACCTCATCGACCGTCTGCATCAGGCGGGATTCGGCGTGATCATGGATTGGGTTCCGGGTCATTTCCCGAAGGACGCGTTCGCCCTCGCCCGCTTCGACGGCGATCCGCTCTACGAGCATCCCGATCCTCGTCGCGGAGAGCACAAGGACTGGGGCACGCTGATCTTCGACTACGGCCGCAGTGAGGTGCGTAACTTCCTCGTGGCCAACGCGCTCTACTGGTTCGAAGAGTTCCACGTCGATGGCCTGCGTGTGGATGCCGTGGCATCGATGCTGTACCTGGACTACTCCCGCGAGGAGGGCCAGTGGGAGCCCAACATCTACGGCGGACGGGAGAATCTGGAGGCCATCCGCTTCCTGCAGGAAGTCAACGCCACCGCGTACAAGCGCTATCCGGGCATCGCGATGATCGCAGAAGAGTCCACCAGCTACCCCGGCGTCACCGCCCCCACCAGCGCGGGCGGCCTCGGGTTCGGCCTGAAGTGGAACATGGGCTGGATGAACGACTCGCTCGAGTACATCAAGCGCGATCCGATGTACCGCGCTCACCACGAGGGCGAGCTGTCGTTTTCGTTCGTCTACGCCTTCAGTGAGCATTTCGTCCTGCCGATCAGTCATGACGAGGTCGTCCACGGCAAGGGGACGCTGTTCACCCGGATGCCGGGCGATCACTGGCAGAAGCTCGCCAACACACGGGCGTTTCTCGCCTTCATGTGGGGCCACCCGGGCAAGCAGCTGCTGTTCATGGGCCAGGACTTCGGTCAGCTCTCCGAATGGTCGGAGGGCCGAGGCCTGGACTGGTGGATGCTCGATCAACCGCCCCACCGCCAGCTTCTCGACTTCGTGAGCGCACTCAACCGCGTCTACCGTGACAACGCGCCACTGTGGGAGCGTGACAGCGATGGGACGGCGTTCGCCCGGATCGGGGCACCGACATGGAACCCCAACGTCTTCGCTTTCACCCGCTCTGACCACGCGGGCAATGCGGTGGTCGTCGTGTGCAACTTCTCCGGAGTGCCACTGCACGACTATGCACTGGACCTGCCGGGTGGCGGACCCTGGACGGAATTGCTCAATTCGGATGCCGAGGCCTACGGCGGCTCCGGAGTCGGCAACATGGGGACCGTACACGCTGACGACAACGGGCGTGCGACGCTCGTGCTACCGCCGCTGGGCGTGCTCTGGCTCGGACGCTCCGCGTAGCGCGCCGGAGCGTGGATCAGAACAGCAGCGACGTCAGTCGACCGCGCGCGCGGATGACGCGCGGGTCGGCGTCGCCGATCAGCCCGAACAGCTCGACGAGACGCTCCCGCACGCCTGCCCGCTCATCGGCGGCAAGCGCGGCGAAGAGGTCGAGAAGTCGGTCGAACGCATCCTCGACGTGGCCGCCGGCGATATCGAGGTCTGCGACCGCGAACTGCGCCTCGATGTCGAGGGGCGCGGATGCCGCGGCCTGGCGAGCCTGCTGAAGGTCCAGGCCCTGCACCCGCTGCAGCAATCGCACCTGGCCGAGGCCGGCACGCGCCTGCTCGTCGCGGGCGTTCTCCGACAACGCCGCCTCATAGGCCGTGACGGCGCGGGCGTAGTCGCCGGCTTCGATCGCGTCGAATGCCTCCTGGTGGAGGGGCGGAAGCGCAGGTTCGTCCGATCCGGCGTCGTCGGACTGGCCGTTATCGACGGGGACCGTGCCGGTCACACCATTCTGAGCCGCAAGCTGCAGGAGCTGGGCGAACACCTCTCGCACCTGCTGCTCGGGCACGGCGCCGGTGAACAGTGGCACGGGTTGCCCGGCGACGAGGGCCACGACCATAGGGATCGACTGAGCCCGGAAGCCTTGTGCAAGCTGCGGGTTGGCGTCGACATCCACCTTCGCGAGCACGAGGCGCCCGGCGAGTTCGGTCACGACCTTCTCGAGGATGGGGCTCAGCTGCTTGCAGGGCCCACACCACTCTGCCCACAGGTCGACGACCACAGGAACCGTCTTGGACAGCTCGAGAACCTGCCCGAATGTCTCATCTGTGGCGTCGAACACCAGCGATGCCGATGCTGTGTTCGGAGTGCTGGCGCCGGCGGGCGCAGCCGATGCGGCGCCGCGGGAGCGGAGGCTGGACAGATCGACGGCACCGCGCAGCACGGCGCCCGAGGTGGGATCGCTCACTTTAAGAGACCACTTTCGCGTCGAGGATGGATGTGGAGTACCCGAGCAGCTGAATGCGCTTGTTCGAGCTCTGAGAGGGGACGAAGAAGAACAGCTGATCGACGAACGTCGTCGTGAATCCGGTGGACGACTGCCCGACGCCCGTCAGCGTCTGCACGATGGGGTTGTTGTCGAGCTTGATCACGGCGTCGCTGTTGGTCGGCTTGACCGTGTCGCTCTCGTGCACCGTCAGCGCCACAATCGCGCCGGAGTCGAGTGTCGCGAGCGAGATCGGTGCGTCGGGACCAGCGGATGCCGCAAAACTCAGGGTGCCGGTCTGGGCGCCGGTCTGATTGAAGCTCTGCAATCGCGCCGCACGGTTGTCGGCCACGAGCTTGCGGAAGGAGTCGTTGGTGGAGTCGAACTGCGCCGCGAATGGACTGCTATCACCGTTGGTGAGGATGTCGGCGTACGCCGCAGCGACCTTGTTGGGCGCCATGGCGAGGAACGGCGAGTCCGGATCAATGGCGATCGCGCCGACATAGGTGGGCGCGAGGTTCAGGCTGGCCTGTGAGACGAGCTCGGCCTCGTTGGTCACCTTGTAGGGCGACCAGGGGTCCTCCTGAGTGACGCTGAGGATGACGTCGCCGGTCTCGACGACAGCGAAGAACGTGCGCGGCCATCCGTCATAGGCCTCCGGAAGGATGACCTTGACCGGCTTGTCCGGAAGCGGCCCCAGTGCCGTGTGCCCGGCGACATCGCGCAGTTTGTAGTCTGTTTCGCGCGCGGCCAGGGCCGAGTCCGTCAGCCGGACGGCGGCAGCGGCCGGGTCCTTCGCAGCATCGGCTTTCGCGACCTGCTCCGACACGCGCGTGAGGATGCGCTCCGCCTGCGCCTGCGTCACCGCGGGACGGCCCTGATCCTGGGGCACCACGACGCTCTCCGAGGTGGAAGGAGTCGGCGTCACCGCGAACTGCGGCCAGGCATCCGCGGTGCATCCTGTGAACAACAGCGCCGAGAGCCCGATGGCCGGCACCGCGATGAGCGCCTTCTTGCCGCGGGTCAATTGTCGGCGCGTCGGGCTGGCACTGATCACACCCTTCGCCCCGCCCTCGACCGCGAGATCGATCGGTTCGGTCACGGGCATCGGCAGACCCTTGCGCCGCGGCCCCCGCGAACGGCGTGCGTGGCGCACGCCCAGCACGTACAGCACGAGGCCGATCAGCAGCACAATGCTGCCCCCGACGATGAGCGGACCGGCCCACGGGGTGTTCGCGCCGTTGGGCCAGGTGAGGGTGATGCTCGTCGGCGCGGGTTTCACGCCATCGGTCGCAACGAGAAGGCTCATATCGGCCGGCAGCTGCAGAGGCGTCACAAGTACGTCATCCTGTTGGAACTCATCGAGCCACAGGTCGGAGCCGACGGGCGTGATAGCCGCACTTCCCGCCGCCGGCGGCGTCTTGGCGGCGACGGCGGCCGATTCGGTGGTGTCGTCCTTCGCGGTCACGTGGGTGTATGCCGACGGCGTCAGCCACGCCTCGAGGTCGGCCGTGCGCCCATACGACGCGAAGATCGTGCCAGACTGCTGCACCCGCAGCGTCTGAGAACCCGCGTGACTGTTCAGCACGCTGCCATCGATGAGCACGTAGGGAGCGTCACCGGTGACCGAGATGGTCTGGCTTTCGGTGCGCGGGCCTTGCAACACCGTGCGCTGAGCGATGCCCGCTCCGATCATGAGGGCAGCCAGCACGAAGGCCGTTACAGCCCAGACGAAACGCACGAAAGACACCTCCCTGCGCACCGCAGACGGGATCGCGGCGCACAATCGACATTCCAGACTAGCGAAAACGTCCTGTGCGTCGCCCGGGAGTGAGAAGTCAACCCCTCCTCGTGTCGCCCACGGAATGCTCGTGCGATGCGTATTCTGACATCACCATGAAGCTCCAGCATCCGTTTCGCACCGCCCTGATCGCCACGCTCGGTGTGGGCGTCGGCATTCTGCTCATCACGAGCGTGCAGACCCTGTCGACGATCCTGCTGTACGTCGGGACCGCGCTCTTCCTGGCGCTGGGACTTGACCCGCTCGTGAGTTGGCTCGAGCGCCGGAAGCTTCCCCGTTGGGCGGCGCTGCTGATCACCTTCGCCGCGGTGCTGGCGATCTTCACGGGCATCGTCTTGATCGTGATCCCGGTGCTGGTCGGTCAGATCGCCCAACTCGTCACCCAGATCCAGAACCTGATCCAGAGCGCGGTGGACGGCGCGTGGAATCCCGTCGACGACCTCTCCAAGTGGCTGCACAGCACTTTCCCCGCCCTCGACGTCGACATGGCGTTCAAGTACGTCTCGGATTGGTTCAACACCCTCGATTTCGGCAAGATCGGAACCTCCGCCGGCAACGTCATCCTCGGCATCGGCGCGTCCATCATCTCGGGCTTCACCGGCGCGATCATCATCCTCATCCTGACGATCTACTTCACCGCCTCCACCCCGTCGCTGAAGGCCGCCGTCGCCCAGCTCGTGCCGGCCTCCAAGCGCGCACGCTTCGTCGACCTCTCGGAGCAGATCACGGCCTCCGTCGGCCACTACGTCATGGGGCAAGTGACGCTGGGCGCGATCAACGGCGTGCTGAGCGCCGTCTTCCTGTCGATCATCGGCGCGCCGTTCCCGGCCGTGCTGGCTGTCGTCGCGTTCTTCTTCTCGTTGATTCCGCTGGTCGGGACGCTCACGGGCTCGGCGATCATCGTCCTGACCTGCCTGATCCCTGGCCTCGGCTCTCCCCTGACGGCGATCGTTGCGCTGATCTGGTACGCCGTCTACATGCAGGTGGAGGCGTACGTGCTCTCGCCGCGCATCATGAATCGTGCGGTGTCCGTGCCCGGAGCCGTGGTGGTCATCGCGGCCTTGGCCGGCGGATCACTGCTCGGGCTGCTCGGCGCCCTCATCGCGATCCCCGTCGCAGCGAGCATCCTCATCATCTACCGTCAGGTGATCATTCCCCGCCAGAACGAGCGCTGAGTCCGCACACCGGCGGGTTGCTCAGTCGTCGTATTCGGTGGGCAGCGGAAGGGCATCGGGGTTCACGGCGGCGACGATCTCGGTCAGGACACGCCGCGTCTGCGTCTCCCCCACCCACAGGTGTTTGCCGCCCTCGACGGCGATGAGTTCGGCGTGCGCGATCGGCGAGAACCGTTCGCGCGCTTCGTCGGGACGCAGGTAGTCGTCGAATTCGGGAACAAGCACCACCACCTGGCGGGGGTCGCCGCTCCACGCAGCGACATCCTGCGGACCAGCACGGTGCAACGGGGGCGACAGTAGGATCACCCCGTCGACGGGGTGATCCCGGCCGTACTTGAGAGCGAGCTCGGTTCCGAACGACCAACCGACCAGCCAGGGATGGGCAAGCCCGCGCGCGGCGACGAAATCCATCGCTGCCGCCACATCGAACGCTTCCGCGCGCCCTCCGTCGAAGGCGCCCTCGCTCGTTCCGCGCGGCGAGGTGGTGCCCCGGGTGTTGAACCGCAGGACGGCGAGATCTGCCAGTGCGGGCAGGCGTCCGGCGGCCTTGCGGAGAATGTGCGAGTCCATGAACCCGCCGGCGGTGGGCAGCGGATGCAGTGTCACGAGGGTGGCGACGGGTGCCCGGTGCGCGGGAAGTGCCAGTTCACCGACCAGGGTGAGACCATCGAGCGTCCGCAGCTCGATCTCTTCGCGATGGGCAGGCAGCAGCACGGGGCCACGAATCTCCATGTCAGGCAATCCTCCAGCAGGCCGTGTGCCAAGGTCGGCGCGCGGCGAGGTCGGCCGCGTCGCCGAGCACGCCGTCGGCGCGCCAGACGACGAGGTGTGCGGTTGCCGGGGCGACCTCTCGGGTGCAGCCGGGGCAGGTATAGCTCTTCTGAGCCTGCGCCGCCGCCACCGGCTGCACCGTCCACTCAGCTCCGCGCTTGTTCTCGGAGCGCTTCCAACCGCTCAACAACCGATCGAACGAATCGTCGGCGGGTGAGGGCTGCCGCCGGTTCGCACGCGGCATGAGCTCAGTACCAGCCCGTGGACTGGGAATGCGACCACGCGCCGCACGGACTGTCGTAGCGGCCGCCGATGTAGCCGAGTCCCCAGGCGATCTGCGTCGCCGGGTTGGTCTCCCAGTCTGCTCCCGCCGACGCCATCTTGCTCCCGGGGAGGGCCTGCGGGATG
>CAUPYO010000024.1:0-12133 GCA_963515565.1 uncultured Microbacterium sp. | reverse complement strand
GTCGAGGTCGGTGACGATGAGGTGCGATTTGTCGTCGCCGTCGATGGTCGACATCACGAGGTGGCCCGAGGTGGCCCGGAAGTCTTCGATGTGGGGGTTCGTGAAGACCGGCTCGGGGTCGGTGCCCGCCAGATCGGTGCGCAGGATGGTGTCTCCGCCGGTGCCGCGCTGCAGCACATAGGGGTGCAGCGGCGGGGTGGTGAAGCTCTGCTCCACGGATGCCGCCGGCCCCCCGCCCATGCCGGCCAGCCCGGCGATGGTCACGGTGTACGACGTGTCGTCCCACAGGGGCTGGGTGAAGCGGATGCCGACGCTGCGCCCCGAGGTGTCGACGGTGAACGGCGCTGACGGCGAGACGGTGACCTGGGCAGGAGCGACCTTGGCCAGCGACTGCGTCGTGGTGATGATCAGGCGCGATCCCGAGGCGCTGACGGCGGCATCCGGATCGACGCTGACGTTCGTGACGCGGGGTCCCTGAGAGACGGTGACCGCGGCGCCGGCGAGGCCGACGACAGCCAGCGCACCCACGATGAGGGCGAAGGCTCCCAGGAACGCACGCGAGCGACGACGGCGCGCGCGCTCTCGTCGCGTCGCACGCTCAGTACTCATACGGATCCTTGGGCTGATCGACCGTCTGCACCGACGCGGGCTGGATCTGCAGCCGTCCGGCGGTGTCACGGATAGTGCCGGTGACCGTCACCCACGTGCCGGTGGAGGGGATGCCGTCGGCGAGCGCAACCGGCACACTCGCCGGTTGCGCGTCGATGACGCAGTGCGTGATCACCAGACGGGTCAGGCCGAAACCGCCGTCGGTGGGGGTGACGAATCCGGTGAGCGTGATCGTGTCGCCGTCGAACGCCTCGGGGTTGGTCGCGGTCGCGAAGACGCTCGCCCACTCGCCGACGCCGAACTTCGCCGTGTCGCCTGTGGAGGCCAGGGCGATGGTGTCGGCCCCCTGGAACAGCGGCGGCGCCCCGGTGTCGCGCTGCATCGCGAGTTCGGCCGACAGCGTCGCGGGCGGCGTCATCACGATCGCCGCGACGACGCCCGTCGCCAGGATGCCGCCGGTCACCGTCGCCGCCGTCCCCCACACGCTGCGACGCTCAATCCCGTGGCCATGCCCGTGCCCGGTCGTTGAGCGAGCGGAGCGCGTCGAAACGCCGACACCGTGCTCATGCTCATGCCCCGCATGCCCATCGCCGTGGTCGTGCCCGTGATCGGCCTCAGCCCCGCGCGGCAGCGCGAAGCTGACCACCGTGCCGACCAGGGCGACAACGGCCATCGAGACGGCGAACCAGTTCGACGACGGGTTGATGTAGAGGGCCAGCTGACCGGTCACCCAGAGGGTGATCGTGACGGTGGCCAGCCCGGCGGCCAGCCCCACGCCGAGCAGCCGCGATCCGAGGAGCTCACGCAAGAAGGTTCACCACCGATCCCACCGCGACCGCGAACAGCACGACGATCACCACCAGGGTGGCGAGCACCTTCGTGCGGAAGGTGGTGCGCAACAGCGCGAGCATCTTCACGTCGACCAGCGGTCCGACCAGCAGGAAGGCGACGATCGACCCGGGCGTGAAGGTCGAGGCGAACGACAGCGCGAAGAACGCGTCGACGTTCGAGCAGATCGACACGATCATGGCGAGGGCGATCATCGCGACGATCGACAGGGCGGGGTTCGACCCGATCGCGAGCAGCGCCGACCGCGGCACGAGCACCTGCACCGCACCGGCGAGCGCCGAGCCGATGACGAGGGCCGGCATGACGGCACGCAACTCGACGACGAACTGGGCGAGGCTGCGCTGCCCCTTGCCGGATCCGCCGCCGTGCGCCGCCGTCTCGAGCGAGACCTCGCAGCTGGCGCGGAAGCGTTCGGTGAGCAGGCCATCGGGGTCGGGATGCCGGCTGTACAGCCATCCGATGAGGTTCGCGACCGCGTAGCCGCCGAGCAGGCGCGCGATGAGGATGCCGTCGTCGAAACCGAAGGCCTGGTGCGTGGTGATGATGACGATCGGGTTCACGATCGGCGCGGCGATCAGGAACGTGAGAGTCTCTGCGACACCGAGGCCGCGCATCATGAGCCCGCGCGCGAACGGGACGTTGCCGCACTCGCAGACGGGGATGAGCATGCCCAGCAGCGACAGCACCGCACGGCGGGCCCACGGTGCCCGCGGCATCCATCGTTCGATCACCCCGGGCGGCACCCACACCTGCACGACGATCGACAGCAGCACGCCGAGGATGACGAACGGAAGCGACTCGATCAGCACGCTGATGGAGAGCGTCAGGCCATCCTGCACGCGCGTCGGCAGGGATGGCCCCGGGGAGAGGAGGGCGACGACCACGAGGACTCCGACCACCAGCACGCCGAGACCGACGGCCACCGCGGTGCGGGCCGGCGCGGCGCGCACCTCAGTCGACACGCTCTCCGGCGAGGGTCGCGGCGCGCTTCGCCGAGCAGGCGGCGCAGACACCG
Organism: uncultured Microbacterium sp.; assembly: GCA_963515565.1. Lineage (GTDB taxonomy): Bacteria > Actinomycetota > Actinomycetes > Actinomycetales > Microbacteriaceae > Microbacterium. The sequence goes on along the minus strand of CAUPYO010000024.1, from coordinate 9,660 downwards.
AAGATGTCGACGACGTGCTCGGCCTCGGTGAACCCGTGGGATGCGGCGGTGCGCTGAGCCCAGGCCTCGACCTCGTGAGCCTGTATCTCCACGGCGAGCCCGCACGAGCGGCAGATCAGGTGGTGATGGTGACCCGCGCTGGAGCACGCCCGGTAGATCGCTTCGCCCTCGGGGCTCTGCAGCTGATCGGCTTCGCCGCTGGCGGCGAGGGTGGCGAGGGCCCGGTACACGGTTGCGAGCCCGATGCCGGTGTTGTCGTCGCGCAACGTCGCGTGCAGCGCCTGAGCGCTGACGAATCCCGGAGCGTCGGTCAGCGCCTCGCGCACGCGATCGCGCTGCCAGGTGTTGCGCTGAGCCATGCAGCGATTCTACTCGCGGGGTCTTGGAGCGGGCTGGATGCGCGTTGCGCGCCGGTCCCGTGCCCCTCTATGCTTCGACGCTCCCCCGTCGGCGCACACCGTCGATGGCCCGGCAGACGAGGTAGATGAGGAAGGAGAGCGTAGTGATGTAGGGGCTCACCGGGAGCGTGCCGGCGATCGCCAGGAGGATGCCGCCCACAGCCGAGGTGACACCGAATGCCGCCGCGAGCAAGGGCACCGCGACGGGACCGTTCGCGACCCGCATGGCCGCGGCGGCAGGAGTGACCAACAGCGAGAGCACGAGCAGGGCGCCGATGATGTGCACCGCGACCGCGACGACGATGCCGAGCAGGATCATGAAGACGAACGACACCACCGTGGTCGGAACCCCGCGCGCGGCGGCCGACTGAGGATCGAGCGAGTCGAAGGTGAGTGGCCGCCAGATCAGCAGCAGCGCCACCAGCACGATCACACTGAGCACGATGAGTACCGTCAGTTGGCCGCTCTGCACCGAGACGATCTGTCCGGTGAGCAGGCTGAAGCGGTTGGCACTGCGCCCGTTGTAGAGCGAGATGCACAGGATGCCGAGGCCCAGACCGAACGGCATGAGCACGCCGATGATCGAGTTGCGATCGCGCGCGCGGGCACCCAGCCACCCGATGAGTCCGGCTGCAACGAGCGAGCCCAGGACAGATCCGGTGACGACGTCGAACCCGAGCAGGAGAGCAGCGGCGGCCCCGGCGAACGACAGCTCGCTGATGCCGTGGACGGCGAAGGCCATATCGCGCTGCATGACGAAGACGCCGATCAGGCCGCCGACGACGCCGAGCACCGCGCCGGCCCAGACCGAGTTCTGCACGAGCGCGAGGATGTCGCCGTAGCGGGAGAGCCCGCCGAAGAGCGCGTTGCCCACATCGTCCCAGCTCATCGGGTTGCTCCCTTCGATGCAGCAGAAGCAGCGGAGAGGGGCACGACCGGTTCGGACAGTGCGTCGTCGCCGTGGTGGTGGTGTCCGGCTTCCGAGTCGGGAGCGCCGACGACGACCAGGCGTCCGCCGATGCGCGCGACGTGCACAGGCGTGTCATAGAGCGCGGTCAGCGTCTCGGAGGTCAGCACCTCGTCGGGGCGGCCCAGCGTGAAGCGGCCTCCCGTGAGGTAGAGGATGCGGTCGACCTTGTCCAGCACCGGGTTGATGTCGTGGGTGACCAGCAGCACGCCGGCGCCGCTCTCGCGGCGGTATCCATCGATGAGATCGATGACGTCGCGCTGATTGGCGAGGTCGAGGCTGGTCAGCGGCTCGTCGCACAGGAGCAGCCCGGGGTTGTCGGCCAGCGCCTGGCCGACGCGCAGTCGCTGCTGCTCTCCGCCGGAGAGGAGGCCGACGGGACGGTCGGCGAACGATCCGGCGCCGACGGCGTCGATGAGCTCCTGCACGCGTCGACGGTCGCCGCGGCGTGGAATCGGGAACCCGAAGCGGTGCCCGTCGACGCCCAGACGCACGAGGTCACGACCGCGCATGGCGGTGTGCCGCGCGAGCGGCCGCTGCTGCGGGATGTAGCCGATGCGCCGGTTGCCGGCGCGGTGCACGCGCTCACCGAGGGCCTCGACGCTTCCGGCGCTGAGCCGCTCGAGGCCGAGGATGGCGCGCAGCAGGGTGGTCTTGCCCGCACCGCTCGGGCCGAGCACCGCGACGAGTTCGCCGGGTTGCAGTTCGAGGTCGAGCCCGCGCCACAGCTCGTGGCCGCCGCGCGAGAGCGCGGCGGCCACGATGCGAAGGGGCGGAGTGGTGGCGGGGGTCACGAACCCAGCGCGGTCTTGATCTGCGTAGCCATGTCAGTCATCCACGATACGTAGTTCTGACCGTCCGGAAGCAGCTCCGACGCCTTGATGACGGGAACCTTGACCTCGGCGGCCTTCGCCTCGGCCTGCGTGGTCTCGGCACCGGCAGCCTGCGCGTTCACGAAGAGGATCTTCACCGTGCCGCTCCCGATGAGCGTGAGCGCATCGAGAAGCGTCGCCGGCGGGACGTCCTGGCCTTGTTCGACGGCCTCGCTGAAGGCCGAAGGGGTGACGTTCTTCAGACCCGCTGCCTCTGCGAGGTAGAGGGGGACGGGCTCGGTGACGAAGATGCTCTCGCCGGCGTGCGCCTTCGAGATGTCGGTGAGGATCGGCGTGACCTTCGCGTCGATGTCGGCGCGGAATGCCTTCGCGTTGGCGGTGAAGGTGCCGGCGTCGGTCGGGTCGAGCGTGCCGAGCTGCAAGGCGATCTCGTCGGCGACGGCGGCGATGGCCTGCGGGTCGTAGAAGACGTGCTCGTTGAATCCGTCCACGGCCTCGGAGGGGTTCGATCCCTTCCACTCCGGCGAGAAGGTGACGGCGCTGATGAGGGGAGCGCTCGACGTGGTCGAGTCCTTCATCGTCGCCATGAAGGGGTCGTAGCCTCCGCCGTTCTCGATGAGCAGCTGGGCGTTCTGGATGTCGAGCTGGTCGGCAGCGGTCGCCTCGAAGTCGTGCGGGTCCTTGCTCTCGTCTGCGATCAGCGACGTGACCTCGACGTGCTCGCCGCCGATCGTCTTGGCAATGTCGCCGTAGACGTTGGTGGAGGCGACGACCGAGATCGTGCCGCCCGCGGACGCGGAGCCGCTGGGCGACGAGGTGGCGGAGCTGGAACAGCCGGCGAGGGCGAGGGCGGATGCCGCGACGAGGGCGGACAGGAGGACGACGGGACGCTTCATACCGTCCACCCTAGGACTACTGATAATCGTTATCAAAACCAGGGTGGCCGAAATGCTGTCAATTCATAGGCTCCGCTTGAACAGCGGGTCCCGCGACCACCAGGCTGTTCTTCGGCCTCCACGTCCGACGGCGCGCGCAGACGGCCTCTGCCCGTATCGACCGTGAGGAATCCGGTCTCCACCGTCGCCCTTCCGAGGAGCCGTCATCTCACCCTGGACTCTGTTGCTGCTCGCCCTCGGGGTGTCGGCCGATGCGTTCGCCGTCGCTCTCGGCAAGGGACTGCAGTTGCGCGCCCACGTGCTGCGCACGGCCCTCGTCTTCGCCACGGCCTTCGGTGTCGCCCAGGCCGTCATGCCCCTGCTGGGCTGGCTGCTCGGATCAACCTTCGCCGAGGCGATCGCCCCCTGGGATCACTGGATCTCGTTCGGCCTGCTCGCCCTCGTCGGCGGCAAGATGCTGTGGGAAGCGCTGACGCCGGACGTCCCCGTGGCCGCCGATCATCCAGCGCACGTGCACGACATCGAGGCGTTCTCCGCCCGGGAAGTCGCCCTCCTGTCGATCGCCACCAGCATCGACGCCCTCGCCGTCGGCGTCTCGTTCGCCTTCCTCGATCTCAACGTCGCGGTGGCCGTCACGACGATCGGACTGGTGACTTTCGCGCTGTCGTTCGTCGCGGTGTTCATCGGCTATCGCATCGGCACCCGGTTCCGCCGACCGGCCGAAATCGTTGGCGGACTCGTCCTCATCGGCATCGGCACGCAGATCCTCATCGAGCACCTCACGGCCTGACGCGCGGCATCCTGCTCACCGTCCTTGCCAGCCCGCCGCGATGAGCCTACGGTGTGACACAGGAGGGTGTGATGAGGCGACTGATCGATCGCGTGCGCGCATGGCGCCGCGAACGCAAAGCAAACCCCTACATTCCCCCGGAGGGCCGGTTCACCGGCAGCGTGCTCACGCAGCTTCCCGGGGTGCGGGGACCATCGCTGTGGACGGGCAAGCGCGGGGGCCTCGGCGACGTGCTGCAACCGGCGAACCTGTCGGGCAACTTCCACCCCGTCGTCGATCCTGTCGACGACCCGCGGTCGCGCTGATCCGACGTCGTCCGCTCAGGCGAGGCCTGGCAGCGCGGCGGTCAGGCCGTGCACGAGGATCTCCGCGCCGATGGCGAGGATGAGAAAGCCCATCACCCGGGTGACCGCGCCGACGCCGGTCGGGCCGAGCTGCTCGGCGAGCGGGGTGCCGTAGCGCAGGAGCACCGCGATCACCGCCGCGATGACGAGGACGGCGAGCACGATCCCGACCCGCTCCAGGATGCCGGGATTGCGCGCGGCGAGGCCGACGACCACGCCGATCGCGCCGGGACCGGCGATGAGGGGCAACGCCATCGGCGAGAAGCTGATGTCGGTCTTCGTCGCGGCGTGCTCCCTCTCGGCATCCGAGGCCCCCGCGCCGAGCGCGCGTGGCACGACCATCCCGAAGCCCGCGTGCATGACCACGAGCCCGCCGGCGATCTGCAGTGCACCCAGCGAGATGCCGAAGAACTGCAGTATCAGCGTTCCGAGCAGTGCGAAAACGGTCAGGATGGCCGCGACGTAGATCCCCGTCAGCCACGACTGCCGGCGGCGGTCGGCCTCGTCGAGGTGCGCCGACAGCCCGGCGTAGGCCGCGACCGCTCCGATCGGGTTCGTGATCGGGACGAGCGCCGCGAGCGCGGCGACGAAGACGGTCAGCATGACTCCAGTGTCTCGCACGACCGTGGTCGCGCGAGAACCGAGGATGCCGGAATCAGCTGGTCTCGCGGATACTGCGGACGTATGCATCCACGGATGCGAGCAGGGCCTCGTCGTGCGGACCCCACGAGGGCGCGGGTGTCTCGGGTCCGACATACGGCTCATCGCGATAGAGCGCCTGCTGCGCGGCGAGCTGCTGCTCCAGCTCCGCCCTCACCGTGGCGTACGCCGGGTCGTCCGCGACGTTGCGCATCTCTTCCGGATCGGCCCGCAGGTCGTAGAGCTCCCACTCCGGATCGAAGACCCGATCGGATGCTCCGGGCACGCCCAGGCCCGCGCCGTAGTAGTAGATCAGCTTGTAGTCGGCGGTGCGCACGCCGTAGTGCGCGGGGGCGGCGTGAATCGGATCGTCGTGCTCCCAGTAGCGGTAATAGGCGGCATCCGGCCACTCGTCGACCTGCTCGCCGCGCAGCAGGGAGCGGAAGCTACGACCCTGCTGGGTCGGCAGCTCCTGGGTCGCGTCGATGCCGGCGACGTCGAGGAAGGTGGCGGCGAAGTCGACATTGGTGATGATCGCTTCGCAGCGCGATCCGGCCGGGATCTCGGCGGGCCAACGGATGAGCATGGGCATCTGCAGCGACTGATCGAACATCAGTCGCTTGTCGAACCACCCGTGATCGCCGAGGAAAAAGCCTTGATCGGAGGTGTAGACGACGAGCGTGTTCTCGGCGAGACCGCGCTCCTCGAGATGGTCGAGCAGGCGGCCGACATTGTCGTCGATCGACTGGATGCACTGCAGGTAGTCGCGCATGTAGATCTGGTACTTCCAGCGCATCCGGGCTTCGCGGTTCTCGGGCCCGCGCAGGTGCGCCGGCACCTCCTGCTTGAGGTCGTCGGCGCCCATGTCATCGGCGATCGTCATCCGCACGCCGCGCACGGCGCGGCTGCGGGTTTCGTGGTCATCGAAGAACGTCTCGGGTTCGGGAATCGAACCGTCGGCATAAAGATGCGTGTGCTTGTCATCGGGAACCCACGGGCGGTGCGGCGCCTTGTGGTGCACCATCATCGCGAACGGCTCGTCGGCGGCGAGCGAGTCCATCCAGGCGAGGGAGAGATCGGTGACGATGTCCGTCGCGTACCCCGTGACGGTGGCAGAGCCCGAGGCGTCGATCATCTCGGGATCGACGTAGTCGCCCTGGCCCGGAAAGATCTTCCACTCGTCGAACCCGCGTGGCAGCGAGTGCCCGCGTTCCCCCAGGTGCCACTTGCCGAACATGGCCGTCTTGTAGCCGTCGGCGTGCAGCACATCGATGAAGGTCGGTACGCGGTAGTCCATCTCGGTCCAGATCGACGAGACGCCGTTGATGTGGCTGTAGGTACCGGTGAGGATCGTGGCTCGCGAGGGCGAGCAGATCGAATTGGTGCAGAAGACGGCATCCATTCGCACACCCTCCTCGGCGATGCGATCGAGGTGGGGAGTGGTGTTGACCCTGCTGCCGTACGCCGAGATGGCGTGCGCCGCATGGTCATCCGACATCACGAAGATGATGTTCGGGCGGGAGGGGTCTGCACTTCTCACGGAAACTCCTTCGTCACCTCTGCCACTGGACGCGGCGAAGAGCCAGAGTAGCACTTGTGGATTATCACCTGCGCAGCAGGTGTGCCTTTTTTCGACTTGAGCTAGTAGCATTGCGAGTATTCGCCGAGGACGCCAGCTTCGGCCCCCATCCAGAGAGGTGTCCCCGTGTCGCTCGCTCGCCTGGAAGTGATCGCACTCAGCCTGCTCACGGCCGGCGCCCGAACGGGCTACGACATCCACAAGTGGCTCGAGCGAAACGGCGCCTTCGTCGGCTACACCACGCAGCCCTCGCAGATCTACCGGCAGCTCGCGAGGTTCGACGAGCTCGGGTGGGCGACTTCGACGCGGGAGGCGCGCGAGGGTGGTCCGGACGCGAAGCTGTACCGCATCACCGAGCGCGGCCTCACGGCACTCGACGAGTGGATCGATTCCCCCTACGCGCCGTCGCCGCGCCCCCTCGACCCGGATTTCCAGGTACGCCTGATGTTCAGCGCCCGACGCGGGCCGGCACGCATTCTCGATCTCGTTCGCACCGAGCTCGCCTATCGGCGAGAACACGAGGAGTACCGTCGCGGCATCGACGCGGACCTCGTCCCCGAGGACGCCGACGCAGACCTGCGTGATTGGCTGCGCACGGCGTTCATGATGCAGAGCGAGCGCGGCCACTACATGGTGCAGACCCTCATCGCGTGGCTGGAAGCGACCGAGATCCGCCTGGCGGCACTCGTTGACCAGCCCTGAGCGCATCGGAAACCACGGATGGACGATCGTCGGGATTCGAGGGCGGAGGGATGCCGCTCGGGCTGCGGATGCCAGCCCGCCGCCGCATCGCTGTCGAACGGACGGGTCTGGACTGCACGGATGATCCCCCTGACGGCCCGGCCTCGGGGCGGCCACACGATCGAGCAGGCTCGGATCCCCGGCGGAACGTTCGTCATGGGCGACGCTTCCGGTGACCGCAACCCCACCGACGGCGAGGTGCCGCGGCACGCCGTCACGATCACCGGCTTCGAAATCGACACCACCCCCGTGACCAACGATGACTTCGCGCGCTTCATCGATGACACGGGATACGTGACCGAGGCCGAGCAGTACGGGTTCTCCGCCGTCTTCCACCTCGCGGTCGCCGCCGACGACGTCGACATCATGGGCCCTGTCGTCGAAACGCCGTGGTGGCGCGGAGTGCGTGGTGCGGATTGGGCGCACCCCGGCGGCGCCCTGTCATCCCTCGCGGAACGCGGCGATCATCCCGTCGTTCACGTCAGCTGGCACGACGCCCAGGCGTACTGCGCCTGGGCAGGCCGCCGATTACCCACAGAAGCGGAGTGGGAGTACGCCGCGCGCGGCGGGCTCGAGGGCAAGACCTTCCCGTGGGGCGATGAGCCCATCGATGAGGGCGGGTGGCGCGCGAACATCTGGCAGGGCAGCTTCCCGGCATCCAACACGCTCGACGACGGCTTCCTCACCACCGCGCCCGTGCGGACGTTCGCCCCCAACGGCTTCGGCCTGTGGCAGTGCGTGGGAAACGTGTGGGAGTGGTGCGAAGACCGCTTCTCCGCGCGTGCGTACTCTGCCGCGCCCGTGGCCGACCCGACCGGACCGCCGGCGGGCGAACTCCACGTCCTGCGCGGGGGCAGCTACTTGTGTCACAACAGCTACTGCAACCGGTACCGCAACTCGGCGCGCTCGCGGAACACCCCCGATTCCTCGATGGGAAACGCGGGCTTTCGCACCGTCGCGGGCTGAACGCCAGCTCAGTCGAGCAGCAAGGCCGGCTCTTCGAGGATCGACGCGACGTCGGCGATGAAGCGGCTCATGCCGTCGCCGTCGATCACGCGGTGGTCGAACGAGCCCGACACCGTCGTGACGAAGCGGGGGCGCACCTCGCCGTCGACGACCCACGGCTTCTGGCGGATCGTGCCCATCGCGACGATGCCCGACTCCCCCGGGTTGATGATCGGGGTACCGGCATCCATCCCGAACACACCGATGTTCGTGATCGTGACCGTACCGCCCTGCTGGTCGGCGGGGGTGGTCTTGCCCTCACGCGCGGTCAGGGTGAGCTTTTCCAGAGCCTTCGCGAGCTCACGCAGACTGAGGTCCTGCGCGTCCTTGATGTTCGGCACGAGCAGGCCGCGCGGCGTCGCCGCGGCGATGCCGAGGTTGACATAGTTGCGCACCCGGATCTCCGCCGTGCCGTCTTCCTTGTCGATCCATGCGGCGCCGATCAGCGGGGTACGACGCACGGCCCAGATGACCGCGCGTGCCATGATCAGCAGCGGCGAGATCTTGATGTCGGCGAAATCGGGCGAGGCCTTGAGCCGCTTGACGAGCTCCATCGTGCGGGTGGCGTCGACGTCGGTCCACACCGATACGTGCGGAGCGGTGTAGGCCGAGCGCACCATGCCGGATGCCGTGGCCTTGCGCACACCCTTGACCGGGATGGCCTCTTCGCGCTCGCCCACGGGAGGAGCCGACGGGGCGGGAGCGCCCACCGGGATGGTCTGCTCGCGCTCGACGGGAGCGGCGGGCGTCGCGATGTTGCGGAAAACGCTCGCCTGCTCGGCGTGACGCACCACGTCATCGCGGGTCACCTCACCCGCCGGACCGCTCGGCGACACCTCGGCGAGCGCGACGCCCAGGTCGCGGGCGAGCTTTCGCACCGGCGGCTTCGCCACCACGCCCACCGACGCGCGCACCGTGTCGCCGCGCTCGGCGGGACGCTTGCGCCGCGAGGTCGCACCCGAGCCGGTGCCGTAGCCGACCAGCACGGCACCGCCGTCGTCGGATGCCGCAGGCACCTCGGTCGCTGCGGGTGCGGTGGGCGCGGCATCCGCAGCGTCGGCGCCCGCGATCGTGATGATCGCCGCGCCGACGGTGACCGTCTGGCCCTCGGGGGCGAGCAGCTCGCCCACCGTGCCGGCGAACGGCGAGGGCAACTCGACCAGTGACTTGGCGGTCTCGATCTCGACCAGCACGTCGTTGACCGCGACGGTGTCGCCCGGGGAGACACGCCACTGGACGATCTCCGCCTCGGTCAGGCCTTCACCGACGTCCGGAAGGTGGAAGATCTGCTCGCTCATGTCGTTCTCCTTCAGGGCTTACGTCCGCGAGACACGTGCTGTGCACCGAGACACCGGCGCACAACGTGTGTCTCGGTGCGGGGACGGTGTTTCGCGGTCATGGGCGGGGGCGGGGGCGGGGTACGGGTGGTCAGTAGGCGAGGGCGCGGTCGACGGCCTCGAGGATGCGA
>CAUPYO010000023.1:0-12258 GCA_963515565.1 uncultured Microbacterium sp. | reverse complement strand
TCGGCGATGAGGGCACGCACCTCGTTCATCATCGGGAGACGGAAATCGGCGATGCGCATGCCCGTGTCTGGGTGCGTCTCGAACAGATGGCCGGATGTCGAGTAGCCCATACCCATGGCCCGTCCGTCTTCATGCAGGGCGGTGTAGAAGCCGCCGAACGACGCCTGGTCGCTCACCTGTCCACGGCCGAACTTCTGGGCCATGTTGATGATCTCGACCGTGCCGTCGTCCTTGACGAAGGTCGTCACGCGCGTCGTGTTGGCCGTTCCCGGGGCAATCGCTTCGAGATCAGGATGCTGCACGATGCGCTCCTCGATGAGCACCTCGCCCTTATCCATGAGCTCTGAGTGAAAGCGACCCCAATCGGAGACGTCTGCGGCGTCGTACCGACGCACGCCGAGCCCGGACTTGCTGACGGGGACTTTGGCGATGAACACCGGATGCCGTTCGGCGAAGTCCTGCAATGCCGCAGCGTTGCCGGGCACCAGCTCCAGCCACTCGCGACCGAGGAAACGATCGAAGTCGCGGTTGAAGTCGACCTTGTGGTGGAAGCGATGGACCTGATCCGGGTCGTCGTACCGGTTCGACAACTCCAGCGCCAGTGGACTGGTCACCCACGTCGATCGCTCTGCCCGGGTGAGGATCGCGAAATCGAACTCCATGAAGTCGTTGAAGCCCACACGGTGACGAGCAGCCGACCACAGCATGTCGACCAGCACCAGCGGATAGCGCTTGTGGTGGACCTTGGCGGTGAAGCGGGCGCGATCGGTCAGGGAGCGGATGTCGAGTCCGCGGGCGCGCTCGAAGAGCACCTCGATGCGATGAACGAGGGGAAGTCCTCGAGATGCCACGGCAGAGTCCTCCCAGGGACGAACGGGAACGGGGATCCCGTCAGTCTACGTGGGTGCGCTCAGCGCGCATCGGCGAGACGAGCGGTCTCGTCGTGCCACGAGGTGGCGATCGAGCGCAGCTTCTCTTCGTACTTGCGTCCGTGGTGGGCGCAGAACAGCAGCTCGCTCCCGTTGACCTCGGCAGCGATGTACGCCTGCGCTCCACAGGAGTCGCAGCGATCGGCGGCGCTCAGGCGGTACTCGAGGACGTCCGGCTCTGCGGTGGTCGACATGCTCATTTCGGTTCCTCCTCGGTACACAAGACGCGGTGCGGTGTCATGACATACAACCACGGCGTCGGCCGGGTCATGCCGCGATCCGGTCACATTTCGCTGTGCGCGTAGCCTGCACGGGAGCGGGAATATCAGGGTCGACCGGCGCGCGTGTGTCGTCGCCGCGGTGTCGGTGAGGCTGGATACGCTTGACGATTGTGACCGCCGAGTATTCCGCCCATCACCTTCAGGTGCTCGAGGGCCTCGAAGCCGTCCGCAAGCGCCCCGGCATGTACATCGGCTCGACCGACTCCCGCGGCCTCATGCACTGCGTCTGGGAGATCATCGACAACTCCGTCGACGAAGCCCTCGCGGGATACGGCGGACGCATCGATGTCGTGCTCCACAGCGACGGCAGCGTCGAGGTGCGCGACCGCGCGCGCGGCATCCCCGTCGATGTCGAACCGCGCACCGGGCTGACCGGTGTCGAGGTGGTCTTCACCAAACTTCACGCCGGCGGCAAGTTCGGTGGCGGCTCCTATGCCGCCTCGGGCGGCCTCCACGGCGTGGGCGCGTCGGTGGTGAACGCTCTGTCGGAACGTCTCGACGTCGAGGTCGATCGTGCCGGCAAGACGTACGCGATGTCCTTCCGCCGCGGAGAGCCCGGACAGTTCGCCGGGCCGAGTCCCGACTCTCCATTCACACCGTTCGAGCGCGCGTCCGAACTGCGCGTCATCGGCAAAGCCGCGAAGGGCGTCACCGGAACGCGCATCCGATATTGGGCCGATCGGCAGATCTTCACGAAGGATGCGACCTTCCACGCCGACGAACTGGAGCAGCGCGCGCGCCAGACCGCATTCCTCATCCCGGGACTCGAGATCACCATCGCCGATCAGCGCGGCGATGAGCCGATCGAAACGACGCACCGCTACGACGGCGGTATCTCCGAGTTCGCCGACTTCCTGGCCCCGGATGCCGCGATCACGGATACCTGGCGGCTGAGCGGATCAGGAAAGTTCACCGAGACGGTGCCGGTGCTGCAGGCAGGTGGCGCGATGGTGCCGACCGAGATCGAGCGCACGTGCGACGTCGACATCGCGCTGCGATGGGGGACCGGCTACGAGACCGTCACCCGCTCTTTCGTCAACATCATCGCGACTCCGAAGGGCGGAACGCATCAGACCGGGTTCGAGCAGGGCCTGATGAAGATCGTCCGCACACAGGTCGAGCAGAACGCCCGTCGGCTCAAAGTCGGGGCGGGGGAGAAGCTCGAGAAGGACGACATCATGGCCGGGCTCACTACTGTGCTCACGGTGCGTCTGCCCGAACCCCAGTTCGAGGGGCAGACGAAGGAGATCCTCGGCACGCCCGCCGTGCGGAATATCGTCGCGAACGTCGTGGCCAAAGAACTCGGCGAGAGGTTCGCCTCGAGCAAACGCGACGACAAGGCGCAGACGGCACTGTTGTTGGACAAGGTCGTCTCGGAGATGAAGGCGCGGATCTCGGCGCGGACGCACAAGGAGACGCAGCGTCGCAAGAACGCGCTGGAGTCATCCTCGCTTCCGGCGAAGCTCGCCGACTGCCGCACCACCGACGTCGAGCAGTCGGAGTTGTTCATCGTGGAGGGCGACTCCGCGCTCGGAACGGCCAAGCTGGCGCGCAACAGTGAGTACCAGGCCCTCCTGCCGATTCGCGGCAAGATCCTCAACGTGCAGAAGGCGTCGATCAGCGACATGCTCTCCAACGCCGAGTGTGCCGCCATCATCCAGACCATCGGCGCCGGCTCCGGCCGCAGCTTCGATCTCGCTGCGGCGCGCTACGGCAAGATCATCCTCATGAGCGACGCCGATGTCGACGGTGCGCACATCCGCACCCTGTTGCTGACGCTCTTCTTCCGCTACATGCGACCGCTGATCGAAGCCGGGCGCGTCTACGCCGCGGTACCGCCGCTGCACCGAGTGATCATCGTGAACCCGGGCTCGAAGCCCAACGAGACCATTTACACGTACTCCGAACAAGAACTGCACACGCTTCTCGCGAAGGTGCAGAAGTCGGGGCGCCGATGGCAGGAGCCCGTACAGCGGTACAAGGGTCTCGGCGAGATGGATGCCGACCAGCTGGCGGAGACGACCATGGATCGCTCTGGCAGGTTGCTTCGCCGGGTGCGTGTGCAAGACGCCGAGGCGGTTTCGGGCGTCTTCGAACTCCTCATGGGCAGCGACGTCGCGCCGCGGCGTGACTTCATCGTCACCTCGAGCGACAAGCTCGACCGCGAAGCGATCGACGCCTAAACGACCCCAGAAACGCGCGGGGCCCGAAACCGATCTGGGGGGATTCGGTCTCGGGCCATCGCCGCGGCAACGGGGGACATCCGGATGACGATGAAACCAGAATGGTCTCTTCGTCCCCGAAATCACGGACGTCTCGCGCCGTGCCCTGTGAAGAACCGACTGGGGATCAGGTCTTCGGCAAGATAAAGATTATGTGGGCTCGCGAAGCAGCAGACCTGGACGATCGGCGGAATCGCCTGCAACTTTCGTCTAGATCTCGCGCTTTCGCCTCCCACGGTTGGCTAGCCGCTGAGCGGCAGCGACGCACTCACCACCCAGCCTGCGGGCTTGCGTTCCGACTCGAAATTTCCGCCGAAGAGGCGGAAACGTTCGCGCAGACGCATGATGCCGTATCCGGATGCCGGAAGCCCGGCGGTCCGCGCGGGAGGCGAGTCGTCGGTGAAGGTGAGATGCACCCAGCCGCGCTCGACGCGCAGCGCGATCTTCACCGTGCGAGCGCCCGTCGCATGCTTGAGAACGTTCGTCGCACTCTCGCGGATGACACGCGTGAGAGCGACGAGCGAGGCACTCGGTAGCCGTAGGTCAGGCGGAACGTCGGCGACGACCTGGATGCCCGCCTGGCCGAGTTCCTTCGTCACCGCGGCGATCGTGCCGACGATGCCGTCGGGTGACGAGACCCGTTCGGGAGAGAGGTTCTCTTCGCCGCGCACCATACCGAGTACGCGGCGGATGTCAGTGAGGGCCTGTACGGCGGCCTCCCTGATCGCCGTCTGCGATTGCGTTCGCGTGGTCGCGTCCTCGGTGCGGTCGAGGACCGCCGCGTGGAGGGCGACGATGGTGATCTCGTGGGCGACGATGTCGTGGAGTTCGTCGGCGATGAGATCGCGTTCGTGCTTGAGCTGCTCGGCGACCTCGCGCTCGCTCACCTCAAGCTGTACTGCCAAGAGCTTTGCCCTTTCATATTGCTGCCTGATCGCAAGCCCGATCATCATGCTGATGACGCTGAGGAAAGCGATGATCACTGCCCCGAGCGGTTGGAATCCAGAGCCCGGCCTGCTGACGATGGCGACCAACCACGCCACCGTTGCGAGCAGATAGGTGGCCGTCAGCGAAGGGCTACAGGTGAACGCGACGAGACCGAGGATGGCGGCCGACGCAAGGAGGCTTTCCGATACCCCCGCAAGGCTGGCCGCTAGCGCCGCCAGCAGCAGCAATACGGTCGCTATCGGAGGGCGCCAAACGAACACCGCAACCGAGAGAAGAATGCTCGTCGTCACGACCGCTGCAACCACGGTGGTGGCTCCACCATTGGTCGCTCTGAAGAGAGAGTCCAGAATGAGGGTCACAGCGACCAGGATGATCAAGACCCGCTTCGCCACGGGGCTCAGGGCAAGATAGTCCCAGAAGGGCGTGCGCACGTAGCGCCGGATGTCCGCGCGAAGGGAGGTCACAACGCGATTATCTCCCGTAACCACTCACTTCCAGATACCGATGAGCTGTCCAAGCCAATAGAACATTTGTGTCACCTCCCGCAACGTCTCGAATCGATTCTTCAAACAGACGTCCCCCCACACGACCAACGAATGGCTACATCGATAGCGACTTTCGTCGACACCCGTGCGAAATGTGCACATGCCGGCTCTTCGTAAGATGAAGACGTGACGGAACCGATTCGGGTGATCATCGTCGACGACGAGTCCTTGGTGCGTGCCGCACTGCGGGTCTTCCTCGACTCGGCAGACGGATTCGACCTGGTCGGGGAAGCCGAGAACGGGATCGATGCGATCTCGTTGGTCCGTAGCGCTCACCCGGATGTCGTGCTCATGGACGTGCAGATGCCGAAGATGGACGGCATCGAGGCCACACAGCGGTTGACGCGCGAGTTCCCGGGCATCAAGATCGTCGCGCTCACCACCTTCTCCTCGGAACGCGTCATCGTTCCCATGCTGAGTGCGGGGGCGTCGGGGTTCTTGGTGAAGGACACGTCGCCCGACCGCATCCTCGACGCCGCGCGCCTGGCTCACGAGGGCGGATACGTGTTGTCGCCGCGCGTGGCCAAGGAGCTGGTGAGTTCTGTGCAACAGAACGAGCCGCCGGCGCCGCGCCAGCTCGGTCGCGACGAAGAGCTGACCGAGCGCGAGCTCGAAGTCGTCACGCTGCTCGCGCAGGGCATGTCGAACGCCGAGATCGCGGCGGCGATGTTCGTTTCGGAAGCGACGGTGAAGTCACACCTCGGCCGCATCACGGCGAAGTGGGGCGTCCGCGACCGCATCCAGGTACTCATCCGAGCCACCCAGCACGGCCTCGTCTCGCTCGGCTGACGCGATCAGGCGAGCGCGGTGCCGATCGCGCTGACGACGGCATCCAGCGACTGACCCGACGCGTCGCGCTTAGCCCCCGCCTCGGGCAACGCGCGCACGGCGCCGTCGGCAGCAAGTGCCCGCGGCTCAGAACCCACCCACGCGAGGGTGAGGGCGTCTTCGCCCCGCAAGAAGCGCTGAGCACGCACCCCACCGGTGGCGCGGCCCTTCGGCGGAAACTCCGAGAACGACGACACCTTGGCGCTGCCGGCGTCTGTGCCGGCGATCGCCTGCAGTGAGCCGGCGATGGTCACCACCACGGCCGCATCGGCATCGGTGACCGCCGTGACAGCGATGACTTTCACACCCGGTGACAAGCGGATGCCCGCCCTACCGCCCGCCGCGCGACCTTGGGGCCGCACGGAAGCCGCGTCGAAACGCAGCAGTTGCGCGTCGGATGCGATGAAGACGAGTTCGGCATCGTCGGCAGCGACGCTGGCCCCGACGACACGATCGCCATCTTTCAAGCCGATGATCTCGACATCATGCTTGCCACCGGGCAACTCCGCGGTCGACACGCGCTTGACCGTGCCGTGCGCCGTACCGAGGGCGATGACGACGTCGCCGAGCGGCACGATGCTGACGACGTGCTCGGATGCCGACAAGCCGAGGTACTGGTCTGCACGGGTCCCCGCGGCCAGCTGCACGGCATTGGCCGGCACCGAGGGCAAGTCGACGGGGGAGAAGCGCACCAGACGCCCCAGCGAGGTCACAGCGCCGACGTCGCCGCGGGTGGTGGTGTCGACAGCGGCCCGGATGCCGTCGTGCTTGGCGCGGCGCGTCGGTGCGACGATGTCGCCCGACTCGGAGAGCTCAGCGCGCACCATACGCCCGGTGGCCGACAGGAAGACGCGGCAGGGAGCGTCGGCGATCTGCAGATCGGCCGGTGCGGCGCTGCGCGAACGGGCGGTGACGGGTCCACCGTTGAGCAGCATGGTGCGCCGCGGCGTACCGAAGGTCTGCGCCGCAGCGTCCAACTCGCGCGCCACCTGCTGGCGAAGGAGCACATCGCTCGCGAGCAGCGCCTCGAGGTCGGCGATCTCCTTCTTGAGGGTGTCCTGCTCGGTCTCCAACTCGATGCGGGAGAACCGCGTGAGCCGCCGCAGTCGCAGCTCGAGGATGTACTCCGCTTGCACCTGGGAGAGATCGAAGACGCTGATGAGCTTCGCGCGCGCCTGCTCGGTGTCATCGGAGGCGCGGATCACCTGAATGACCTCGTCGATGTCGAGGATGGCGATGAGGAGACCCTCGACAAGGTGCAGGCGCTCCTGCTTGCGCGACAGGCGGAAGCGGCTACGCCGCGTGACGACCTGGATGCGGTGGTCGAGATACACACGCAGCAAGGGCTTCAGGCCGAGTGTCTGCGGCTGGCCGTCGACGAGCGCGACGTTGTTGATGCCGAAGGAGTCTTCGAGGGGAGTCAGCCGATAGAGCTGTTCGAGCACCGCGGCGGGGTCGAAGCCCGTCTTGATCCCGATGACCAGGCGCAACCCATGGTTGCGGTCGGTCAGGTCGTTGACGTCGGCGATGCCCGCGAGCTTCTTCGAACCGACGGCATCCTTGATCTTCTCGATGACCCGCTCGGCACCCACCATGTAGGGCAACTCGGTGACGACGATGCCCGTGCGTCGCGGACCGAGCGACTCGATCGACGTCTTCGCACGCGTGCGGAAGGTGCCGCGCCCCGTCTCGTAGGCCTCGGTGATGCCGTCCAGGCCGACGATGATGCCGCCGCCGGGCAGGTCGGGACCGGGGACGAACTCCATGAGCTCGGTCGTCGTGGCGTCGGGATTGTCGAGCAGGTGGATCGCTGCGGAGACGACCTCGATGAGGTTGTGCGGAGCCATGTTCGTCGCCATACCGACCGCGATGCCGGATGCACCGTTGACAAGGAGGTTCGGAAAGGCGGCGGGAAGGACGGCCGGCTGCTGGAACTGTCCGTCGTAGTTCGGCACGAAATCGACGACGTCCTCGTCGAGGTTTTCGGTCAGCGCCAACGCGGCCGGCGCCAGACGCGCCTCGGTGTAACGCGCAGCAGCCGGTCCGTCGTCGAGCGAGCCGAAGTTTCCGTGCCCGTCGACCAGAGGCACGCGCAGGGAGAACCACTGCGCGAGGCGCACGAGAGCGTCGTAGATGGCCGAGTCGCCGTGGGGGTGCAGCTTTCCCATCACCTCGCCGACGACGCGCGCGCTCTTGACGTGTCCGCGGTCGGGTCGCAGCCCCATGTCGGCCATCTGGAAGAGAATGCGCCGCTGCACGGGCTTGAGACCGTCACGTGCGTCAGGCAGAGCACGTGAGTAGATGACGGAATAGGCGTACTCCAGGAACGAGTCCTGCATCTCCGCAGAGACGTCGACGTCCTCGATACGGCCGTGGTCCTCAGGGATGGACGCGGTGCGCGAAGCTGCCATGGATGTGCGGTTCCCTCGATGCTCGGGTGGGCCGGGAAGAGGGACCGCTGCGCCGTGTGCGAGACTGGCCCCGATGTCGTTCAGCCTACCCGCGGAGCCCGCGTCAGCCCGGAGCCTCACCGGAGTCGTCCCGCAACTACTGCAGTCCCTCTCCGGTGCACCCGAGTGGTTCGCACCGGCCGAATCAGCCGTTCTCGTCCTCGTCGATGGTCTCGGCCGGGGAAATCTCACGGCCCGTTCGGGCCACGCCCGATTCCTGACGGGGCGGATGACGAAGAAGGATGCCGCGCGCAGCACCTTTCCATCGACCACCGCCACTGCACTCACGAGTCTGCTGACCGGTGTGGATGCCGGCATCCACGGCATCGTCGGCTACCGCGCACTCATCCCCGGCACCCTGACCGCGCCGAACCAGCTCAAGGGCTGGGAGACCGACGGCCTCGACCCGCTCACGTGGCAGCGCGCCGAGCCTCTGCTCGCTCGCGAGAGTGCCGCCGGTCGGCCCTGCTTCGTCGTCACGAAGGGGCTCTATCGCGACAGCGGGTTCACACGGGCCATTCAACGCGGGGCGACGTTCGTCGCCGCCGCCACGCCGGCCGAACGACTCACCGTGGCGGCCGACCTTGCCGCCGCGCATCCAGGTTCGCTGATCTATGTCTACGTGCCCGAACTCGACACGATCGGGCATGCACAGGGGTGGGAGTCGGATGCGTGGCTGCGCGCGCTGGAGGAGCTGGATGCCGACCTCCGGCGATTCGAGACGTCCCTGAGCGAAGGGGTCGGGGCGGTTGTGACCGCAGACCACGGAATGGTCGACGTCCCCCGTCATCGACAGATGCTTCTCCGTGAGGGGGATGCGCTGTTGGACGGCGTCGATCTGGTGGCGGGAGAGCCACGGGCGCTACAGCTCTACACCGCTCCGGGCGCCGCCGCTGACGTCGCCGCCCGATGGCAGCAGGCAGAGGGCAGCCGCGCATGGGTGCTGTCCCGTGCGGACGCGGTCGCGGCGGGGCTCTACGGCTCACAGCTCGACGACGGGGTGCTCCCGCGGATCGGTGACGTCCTCGTGGCCGCGCGCGGCGTCGTCGCCTACTACGACGACCGTCTCGACGACAAGAAGCCGCAACGGATGATCGGCCAGCACGGGTCACTCACCGACCTGGAACGCGTCGTTCCGCTGATCCGGTTGGGTGCATTCGCCCCCATCGGCTGAGTCGGCTCAACCGTCTTCGGTGCGCGCACCGAAGACGATCTCATCCCATGAGGGCATCGAGGTGCGTCCCTTGCGACGGGAGGCGTCGCTGATGACGGTGTCCTCGATATTGTCTGCGCTGTCATCCGGCTTCGCGGAGGAGTCTTCGTAGCCGGGCTCGAGCGCATCGAACAGCGCGACCGGGGAGTGCGGACGTTCCGCCGTGTCGTCCGAGGGCATGGGCTCGCGCTGGCCGCGGCGGCGACGCAGCGCCTCGAGCAGGTCGGCGGTCTCGGCCGAGGTCACCGCGTGGTCGGGAGCCCGCTTGATCGCGGCATCCTGAACGGCGGGCGTGGCGGGCCCACGAGTCTCCGGCCGAACGATGTCGGCCTCGGCAACGGTGGCTGCCGCGTCGAGCTCGAGACGTCGCGGACCGAAAGCGCCCGAGTCGAAGCGCGTGGCATCCTTCAGGGGCGAGGCATCGAGCGCCCGCAAGCGCGGGATCAGGCCGTCGGGCAACGAGCCCTGACGCGACAGCTGGGTGGCATCGGAGTTCAGGGGAGCGAGGCTGCTGCGGCGCGGGTCGAAACTCCACCGCGCGTCGTGGTCGACCTCGTTGGCGGTGAACTCGAGCTTGACGATCCAGCCCTCGTCTTCCTTCCAGCTGGTCCACCGTTCGCCGACCGCGCCGGCTTCGGCCAACTTGGCGCGCACGGCCACCCCGAAGGTCGGCTGGGCGTGGGCGTCGAGTTCACCGGCGATCAACACCGGAACGGCCAGCGCCTGGTCGACGATGTGCTCACGCTCGGCGAGGACCGGTCGTTCGAACCGCTGAACATCCTCGAGGCGTGCCCCGAGAAGCTCTGCGACCTCTTGCGCCGAGAGCCCGGAACGGATGTGCGCCTGGATGTCGCGCGGACTCGGGCGTGCGCTACGCGGCTCGCTCTCGCGCTGGAAACGGCGCAGCTGACTGCGGAGCGTCTCATCGACCGGCAGGGCGAAGCGTTCGCCTGACTCCGTAGCGAGGACGAGGATGCCCTCTTCGGTTCCGATGACTTTGAGCTGTTCCATGCGAAACACCCCTCCCGTTCCCTGCTCGGGCACGATTCGATTGCCGGGCCCATGCTGTCACAGCAGATCGCCGCCCTCGGGAATATCGCGGGCGTGCCGCGAGTTCCATGCGACGCACCCGCCGGAAGCGGGCAGACAGGCGACGATCATTTGCGAAATCCGACCCCGTCGTGCAAACTATCGCCGCCCCACGTCGGTACCCCCGCCGATGGCCGGCATTCGGCAACAACCTGGAAGTTGAGAGCATGGCGACCGATTACGACGCCCCCCGCAAGACCGACGACGACAGCGAGTCGATCGAGGCTCTGAAGGAGCGCGTTCCCGACAAGATGTCCGGGGCGGTCGATGCCGAGGACGCCGACAACCCCTCCGGCTTCGAACTGCCCGGAGCAGACCTCTCCGACCTCGAGCTCGACGTCGTCGTGCTGCCCCCGCAGGAAGACGAGTTCACCTGCATCGAGTGCTTCCTGGTGAAGCACCGCACCCAGATCGACCACGAAAGCGCTGCGGGCGCCGTGTGCGTCGAGTGCGCGTGATCTGAGTCGTCTCAGCGCGACTGCGCGCGCCTGATCGCGGCAATGACCCGATCGGGCGTGCGCGTCGCGAAAACCCAGTCGGTCACGGGATCTGCAGGATCGGTGATGGCGATGCGGACGACCGGATCTATGCCCCCGCGCAGCAGATGCCACGAGGTTCGCGACAGTTCGGGCCCGCGCGCCGTTCGCGCGTCTTCCGCCCAGAGCGGCTCGGCGTCGCCCAGCTCGTCGACCGAGATGTGAGCGCGACCGACGCGCAACTCGCCGTCTCGCACCTCCACCACCGGAGACGAGAACACCAGCAGCGCAATCAGCGCGGCCGCGACCGCCACACCGGTGGCGAGCGCGATCGTGGGATCGAGCGGCACGAACACCAGGGCGACCATCGGCGCGAGAACGGCGGCGCTCAAGAGCGTCCACAGCGACGGGCTGAGCCGTTCGCGGTAGACGACGTCGGATGCTGAGGCAGTGGTGGCGGCGATGTGCATTACCCTCGTGGAGTGATCGAATCCGTGGACGTTCCCATTATCGCGTCGCACGTGCCGGTTTATGCGCACCCGGGTGATGCCGGGGCCGATCTCGTCTCCGTCGAGGATGTCCACCTGGCCCCCGGCGAGCGAGCGCTCGTGAACACCGGAGTGCGCATCGCCCTCCCCGAGGGCTACGCCGCCTTCGTCGTTCCGCGCAGCGGCCTTGCCGCCAAACACGGCATCACGATCGTCAACTCGCCCGGAACGATCGATGCCGGCTACCGCGGCGAGATCAAGGTGGCTCTGCTCAACACCGACGCACGCGAGGGCTTCGACATCGCCGTCGGAGACCGCATCGCACAGATCATCCTCATGCCCGTTCCCCACGCTCGATTCATCCCCGTCGACGCACTGCCCGAATCGGTGCGCGGCGAGGGCGGCTTCGGCTCGACGGGCTACCAGACAGGAGCCACCTCATGAGTGACGAACTTCAGAGCCTCGGAGCCGGCGACCGCGCCAGCACCGGCCCGTTCGACGAGTCCGAAGCGAACCCGGTGCGGCCCTACATCGACCTCGGCGGCATCAAGGTGCTGCCGCGCGAAGGCCTCAATCTCCGACTTGAGGTGGAAGAGCAGACCAAGCGCATCGTCGCCGTGGGGCTCGACTACGCCGAGTCCACGCTTCAGGTGCAGCCCTTCGCGGCACCGCGCTCGAGCGGGCTGTGGGAGGAGACGCGCGAACAGAACCGGCAGCAGGTCCGCCAGCAGGGCGGACGCGTCGAGGAGCGCGAAGGTCCCCTGGGGCCTGAGCTGCTCGCCGAGGTGC
>CAUPYO010000022.1:0-12388 GCA_963515565.1 uncultured Microbacterium sp. | reverse complement strand
CCGAGGCGTAGGCAGATCCGTCCGTCGACAAGTCGGCGTCGGCGGCGGTCATGGCCGACGACACCTCATCGCTGTACCAGGGGATGCAGTTGTTGCATCCCCCGCCCTTGATGAAGAACACCCGCAGCGTCGCCTGCTGGCTGGGGTAGAGAGCGCCCCAGCGCGAGAAGAACGGACCGGTGATGTTCTGGTCGTTGCGGTTCTGCAGGAACTCGGCCCAGTCGGCGCTGGGCTTCGCCGTCGCGTCGATGCCGAGATTCTGCCGCAGCTGGTTCGCGATCGCCTGGTAGAGCGGGTCGAGGCCGCCACCACCCGGGTAGTAGATCTCCATCGGACCGCTGAAGCCGCCGGCCTGAGCGAGCAGCGCCTTGGCCGCGGTGGGATCGAACGAGCAGTACTGCCCGCAGATGCCGGTGGGCGTTCCGGGTTCGATCGCCGGTGTCCACGCGGTGGCGGGGTCATACGTGCCGCCGTAGATGACGTCGATGATCGCCTGACGATCGATCGCCATCGAGATGGCTTGACGCACGCGCACGTCCTGATAGGCGGAGTTCCACAGCGGCAGCCCCAGGAAGGAGATGCCGGGCGCCGCGAACGAGTAGAGCCGCTTGCCGAAGTCGGTCGAGGCCTGCGTGAGCTTGGATGCCGGGACGCCGGCGACGTCGAGGTTTCCGGCCAGCACGTCGGTATAGGCGGTCTCACTGTCGGTGTAGGGGACGAAGGTGATGCGGTCGATCGTGGGCTTGTCGCCCTTGTAGCCGGAGTAGGTGTCGAGCACGATCGGCTCGTTCTCCACATAGTCCTGGGCGAACTGGAAGGGACCGTTGCCGAAGGGGTGCTTGTTGTAGGCCGTGAAGTCCGAGAACGCCGACGCGGGCATGGGGTACATCGCCGTCTGCGCCTGCGTCACCTGCAGCGGGAACTGGCTGTCGGGTCCGATGAGGGTGACCGTGAAGGTATCGGTGTCGACCACCTTCAGCCCCGACATCTTGTCCGTGGTCGGCGTCCCCGACTTCGGGTTGAGGTCGGCGTAGCCGACGATGTTCGCCAACTGGCCGGAATTCTCGAAGGCGTTCGGGCCGTACGAGACGGCGTTCCACGAGTCGACGTAGCTCTGCGCCGTCACGGGCGTGCCGTCTTGGAACGTCCATCCGTCACGGAGCTTCACGGTCCACGTCGTCGCGTCGGGCGACGTGATGGACTCGGCCTGGACGTAATCGAGCGATCCGTCGGAGTTCAAAAACGCCAGCGGCGACCACACGGCCATGTTCACGTCGTACGCGACGGACTGGCGACCGGGGATGATGAGCTGCGGATCGGTGGAGGCGACGCGGATCTCCTTCTTCTGATCCGCGCCGGAGTCGGACGATGTCGCGCTGCACGCCGACAGCGCGAGCACGGCGGCGGCCGCGACGGCGACCGCCGCCAAGAGTCTCTTGTTCATGTTTCCTCATTGCGGGTTGCGGGACGGGTGAGGTGCTGCGCCTCATCGGCGAGGAGCAGAACCGACGAGATATCCACACCGTAGAGGTGAAGTCTTCGAAACTTTCAGTACGTAATGAAACTTTTACATGAGAGAAACCGTCCGGGGTGTAACTCCGACGCTTCTAGACTTCTCCACATGAGCACCCCCGATGGAGCGGACGCCGCGTCGCGCGCGCGATCGGCGCATGCCGTCCCCGTCCACAAGGTGCTCAACAACAACGTGGTGCTCGCCCTCGACGAATCGGGGCAGGAACGCGTACTCATGGGGCGCGGGCTCGCGTTCGGCCTGAAAGCCGACGACGTGCTCGACCCGACGAAGGTCGAGAAGACCTTCATCCTCGACACCGGAGCCGACGGTGAGCGCGAGCGGCAGCTGCTCGCCGACGTCCCCTACCCGATCATTGAGGCCTCGACCCTCGCCGTCGACGAGGCCGAGCGCTCCCTCGGGCGCGACCTCGGGCGCCGCTTCACGATCGCCGTGATCGATCATGTCGCGTACGTCATCGAGCGGCTCGACCGCGGGTTGCGCATCACCAGCGGTTCCATGCCCGAACTGCGCGTGCTGCACCCCGATGAGTTCGCGGCCGCCGAACGCATGGCGGCATCCATCGCCGACAGCCTGCAGCGCGACCTTCCCGCCGAGGAAGCAGTGTTCCTCACGATGCACCTGCTCAACGCGACGCGAGACGAGCCCAACGGCACCGCGGCACTGCTGTTTCGGCGGGTCCAGCACGTCGTCGAGGTCGTCGAGCAGTCGCTCGGGGTGCGCCTCGACGTCGACGGCCCGGACTACGCCCGCTTCATCCTGCACATCCAGTTCTTGCTGCAGCGTCTGGTCAACCGGACCATGCTCGCCAGCGGCGACACCTCGTTCTTCGAGTTCGCCAAGCACAGCTATCCGCGTTCGTACGAGATCGCCGAGAAGGTGAAGGGCTACGTCCACGGGGCGACGGGCTCCGAGCTCACCGACGAAGAGGTGCTCTATCTCATCGTTCACGTCGAGCGTCTCAAGACGCAGATCACCCCTGGCGCAGAACCCGACCCTGTGGTAACTTAATCGCAGATCCCTTGGATCGTTACCGCAACTGCGGGCGAAACCTGGACTCACCGAATGCTGGGGCATTCACGAGTCCAGGTTTTTTTGTTGCCCGGGCAGAGGTGCCCGGGCGTCCCTCAAGGAAAGGCGAATCCGATGGCGGATTACGCAAAGACCGCGGCCGGCGTCCTCGCCGGCGTCGGCGGCGAAGACAACGTCAGCTCCCTCGTGCACTGCGCCACGCGCCTGCGCTTCGTCCTGAAGGACGAGAGCAAGGCCGACGGCGGGGCGATCAAGGCGACTCCCGGGGTGATCACCACGGCTCAGGCCGGCGGCCAGTATCAGGTCGTCATCGGCAACGACGTGCCGGAGGTGTTCGCCGAGATCGGCAAGATCTCGCGCTTCGGCGGCGGTCAGGATGCCCCTTCGGCCGAGGGTCCGAAGGGCAACCTCTTCAACCGCTTCATCTCGATGATCTCCTCGATCTTCACGCCGGCGTTGTGGACCCTCGCGGGCACCGGCCTGCTGAAGGCGTTCCTCTCGGCAGCCGTGACCTTCGGCTGGATGGATGCGACCTCGTCGACGCATCTGGTGCTCAACGCCCTCTCCGACGCGTTCATCAACTTCCTGCCGCTGGCGCTGGCCATCACCGCCGCCCGGTACTTCAAGGCCAGCGAGTTCACTTCGCTCGCCATCGCCGGTGCGATGCTCTACCCGACCGTCACGGCGGCCGCGGGCGCCCCCGGCCTCACGTTCTTCGGCATCCCCTTCACGATGGTCAGCTACGTGTCGAGCGTGATCCCGGTGATCATCATCGTGTGGCTGCAGAGCCACGCGGAGAAGTTCCTCTACGCGAAGCTCCCCGGCGCGATCCGCCGGTTCGTGACGCCGATGATCGTCGTGCTCATCGCCGTCCCGCTCGTGTTCGTCGTCATCGGCCCGATCTCCGACCTGCTCTCGCGCGGCGTCGGCAGCGCCGTCGGCTGGATCTTCGATGTCGCGCCGTGGCTCGGTGGCGCCGTCATGGGCGGCCTGTGGCAGGTCTTCGTCATCTTCGGTCTGCACTGGGGTCTGGTGCCGCTGTTCCAGATCGAGTTCCAGAGCACCGGCCAGATGCTGCTCATCGCCCCCGTCTTCGCCGCCGTTCTCGCACAGGCCGCCGCGGTCGCCGGCGTGTGGATGCGCGCTCGCAACAAGAACCTCAAGTCGCTCGCTGCACCGGCCACCCTCTCGGGCTTCCTCGCCGGCATCACCGAGCCCGCCATCTACGGCATCAACCTGCCCCTCAAGCGCCCGTTCGCCTTCGGCATCGTCGGTGGCGCCCTCGGTGGCGCGATCATCGCCCTCGGCGGCGTGTACTCCAAGGCCTTCGTGGTGCCCTCCGGTCTCGCGATCACCGGTCTGCTCGGCAACGGCAACATGGTCATGCTCGGTCTCGGCCTGCTCGTCGCCATCGTCGTGCCGTTCCTGCTGGTCGTCGTGGTCGGCTTCAAGGAACCGGCCGACGAGACAGCCGCTGGTGCGGCAGCGTCCGTCGCCGCGGCGAACGACGTACCCGTCCTCGCTCCGGTCGATGGCACCGTCATCGCGCTCAGCGAGGTCGCCGACGCCGCCTTCGCCGACGGCGCACTGGGTCAGGGCGTGGCCATCCAGCCGCGATCGGGCGCCGTGTACGCACCGTTCGACGCCACCGTGGTCGCCGCCTTCCCGACCGGACACGCATTCGGTCTGCGCCACGCCGACGGCACCGAGGTGCTGATCCACATCGGCCTGGACACCGTCAAGCTCGGCGGCACGCACTTCTCGGTCAAGGTCACCACCGGCCAGCAGGTGAAGGCCGGCGATCTGCTCGTCGAGTTCGACGGCGACGCGATCGAGAAGGCGGGCTACGACCTGACCACGCCGGTGATCGTCACCAACCCCGACCTGTATCCCGCGATCGCGGATGCCGCGTCGGGCCCGATCGCGCACGGCGAGCCGCTGTTCACCGCCGTGTCCGTCGACGCGGTCGCCGCGTCGGCGACGAAGTAAGGAGAACAACCATGACAACTGCCGCACCCGTTTTCCCCGAGGGCTTCCTCTGGGGCGGCGCAACCGCAGCCAACCAGCTCGAGGGCGCGTTCGACCAGGGCGGCAAGGGATGGTCGGTGCAGGACGTGATGCCGCGCGGCATCGTGGGCCCGCGCACCGCCGAGCCCACGCCCGACAATCTCAAGCTCGCCGGTATCGACCACTACCACCGCTACGCCGAGGACATCGCCCTGTTCGCGGAGATGGGCTTCACGACGTACCGCTTTTCGATCGCCTGGAGCCGCATCTTCCCGAAGGGCGACGAGGCTGAGCCGAACGAGGAGGGCCTCGCGTTCTACGACCGACTTCTCGACGAGCTCGAGAAACACGGCATCGAGCCGCTGGTGACGATCTCGCACTATGAGACGCCGCTCCACCTCGCCGAGACGTACGACGGCTGGACCGATCGCCGCCTCATCGGCTTCTACGAGCGCTACGCCCGCACCCTGTTCGAGCGCTTCGGCGCCCGAGTGAAGTACTGGCTGACGTTCAACGAGATCAACTCGCTGCTGCACGCGCCGTTCATGTCCGGCGGGATCAATACCCCGAAGGACGAGCTCAGCGAGCAGACGCTCTACCAGGCGATGCACCACGAGCTCGTCGCGTCGGCTCGGGCCACCCGCATCGCGCGGGAGGTCGCCCCGAACGCGCAGATCGGCTGCATGGTCCTGTCGATGCCGGTGTACCCGCTGACGCCGTCGCCGGACGACGCTTTGGCCGTGATGGAATTCGATCACTCGAACCTGGTCTACGGCGACGTGCACACCCGCGGCGCCTACCCCGGCTACTTCCTGCGGACCCTCCGCGAGAAGGGCATCGAGCTGCAGATCACCGACGAAGACCGCGAAGACCTGCAGAACACGGTCGATTTCGTGTCTTTCAGCTACTACATGTCGGTCGCTGCCACCGCTGATCCGGCCCAGAAGGTCACCGGCGAGGGCAACATCATGGGCGGCGTGCCGAACCCCACGCTCGAGGCGAGCGAGTGGGGCTGGCAGATCGACCCGGTGGGCCTGCGCCTGGTGCTGAACCAGTTCTGGGACCGTTGGCAGAAGCCGCTGTTCATCGTGGAGAACGGTCTGGGGGCGAAGGACCAGCTCGTCGAGGTCGACGGCGTGAAGACCGTCATCGACGACTACCGGATCGCGTACCTGAACGACCACCTCGTGCAGGTCGGCGAAGCGATCGCCGACGGCGTCGACGTGCTCGGCTACACGTCCTGGGGGTGCATCGACCTGGTCTCGGCATCCACCGCCCAGCTCAGCAAGCGGTACGGCTTCATCTACGTCGACCGAAACGACGACGGCTCGGGCACCCTCGAGCGCTACAAGAAGAAGTCGTTCGGCTGGTACGCCGAGGTCATCCGCACGAACGGCGGCGCGCTGACGCGATGACCCGCGCGATCTTCCTCGACGTCGACGGGACGATCATGCAGGACGGCAGTCACATCCCGGCTTCTGCGGTGGAAGCCATCCGCGCGGCCCGTGCGCGGGGACACCTGGTGTTCCTGAGCACGGGCCGCGGGACGGCAGAACTGCACGCGGAGCTGATGGACATCGGCTTCGACGGCGCCGTCACCAACGGCGGAGCCTTCGCCAGCCTCGGAGACCGGATCATCGCGGCGACGCTGTTCACCCCGCAGGAGGTTGCCAGACTGCAGCGCTACCTCACCGAGAACGCGCTGCACGGCTATTTCCAATCCTATGACGCCCTGTTCGGGTCGGCGGAGCTGTCCGCCCTCTTCGCCGAGCGGTTCGGTGCCGCCGGCTTCCCGAGCAAGGTGTTCCACGACGCCGACGCCTTCGATGCCGCTCAGATCGCGAAGTTGGTCTTCGTGACCGATGACACGGATGCCGCGGAGCGCGCCCTCACCGAGCTCGCCGCTGACTTCGAAGTCGTGGGCGGCACGATCCCCGTTGCCTTCGCGGCGTCGGGCGAGGTCGCGCCGCGCGGCGTGCACAAGGGCGCGGCGATCATTTCTCTGCTCGCGGAGCTCGGCCTCGACGCGGCCGATGCGGTCGGCATCGGCGACAACTGGAACGACGCCGAGATGTTCTCCGCCGTCGGTACTGCCATCGCCATGGGCAACGCCGTGGACGGCGTGAAGGCTCTCGCCGATCAGGTGACCACCGCGATCGACGACGACGGTCTGCACGCCGCTTTCCTGCGCAACGGCCTCATCTGATCCGGCCACGAACGGCAGAGCCGACGGTCGGAGGCGCAGCCCTACACTGACGTCATGGTGCCGCTCGACAACCTCCTGGCCTTCATGCTGGCCGCCCTCGTGCTGATCCTCATCCCGGGCCCGGCCGTGCTCTTCTCGGTCGGCCGCACCCTCGCGCTCGGCCGCACCGGAGGTCTGCTGAGCGTCGCCGGTGTCGGCCTCGCACTCATCCCGATCGTCGGCCTCGTCGCGATCGGTGTGGGCGGGATCATCGCGCAATCGGTCGTGCTGTTCACCATGCTCAAGGTCGCAGGACCGCTGTATCTCGTGTACCTCGGCATCCAGGCGATCCGCCACCGCAAAGACGCCTCCCGCACGCAGGATCTGACCCGCCTGCCCCGCGGACACGGGAGGCAGCTGTGGCAGGGGTTCGTCGTCGGCGTCACCAACCCGAAGACCATCGCCTTCTTCGTCGCGGTGTTGCCGCAGTTCGTCGACCTGCGCGCGGGTGCGGTGGGGCTGCAGATCATGGAGCTGGGTCTCGTGTTCGCCGTCATCGCTCTCGTGTCCGATTCGATCTGGGTGCTGGCCGCCGCGGCGGCACGAGCGTGGTTCGCCCGCTCGCCGAAGCGCATCGAAACGCTCACCGCGACCGGTGGCGGACTCATGATCGGCCTCGGCGGCATCCTGCTGGTCACCGGCCCGAAGCACTGAGAACCGTGCCTCGGGTGCTGGCCGGCGCGGCATCCGTCGACACCGGAAGTTCAGCGCAACCAGGGACAATGGATGTCGTGACTCCTGCTCCTTCGCGCCGCCGTATCGTCTTCATCGACATCGACGGGACCATCCTCGAACACGGGGCGCAGATGTCGCCCTCGACACCGCTCGCGATCGCCGCGGCGCGCGCGAACGGACACCTCGTGTACCTGTGCACCGGCCGATCGGCCGGCGACATCAACCCGAAGGTGCGCGCGATCGAGGTCGACGGCGCGATCACCAACGGCGGAGCCTTCGCCGTGCGCGGAAGCGAGCAGATCGTCGCGCACCTCATGCCGCGGCCCCTGGTCGACCGGATGATCGCGTACTTCGACGACAACGGCGCCCACTACTTCCTCCAGACCGACGGCACGGTCTACGTGAGCCCAGGAGTGCTCGCGCACGCGAAGCGCTTCCTCCGCGCGCACCCCCCGGTCGACGAGCGCGATGGAAAGGAAGCGGAGGCGCAGGACCTGTCCCTGCTCAACCACTACCGTCCGCTCGAGGAGGTCGACCTCGACACCGTCGTGAAGGCGACCTTCCTCAGCACCGCGAGCGACACGCTCACCCGGGCCGCCGACGAGCTCGGCGATGAGTTCCATGTGATCCCCGGTTCGATCCCCCTGCCGGGCGGCTCGAACGGCGAGATCTGCCAGCGCGGCGTCAACAAGGGCGCCGCCATCGTCGAGGTACTCGAGCTGCTCGGTATGGATGCCGCGGATGCCGTCGGCATCGGCGACAGCTGGAACGATGTCGAGATGTTCGAGGTCGTCGGCACGGCCGTCGCGATGGGTGGCGCCGATCCGGAGCTGCAGGCGAAGGCCGACATGGTCACCACGGGCGTGCTCGACGACGGCGTCAGCAACGCGCTGACGCGCCTCGGCCTGATCTGACGCCGCGTTTCGACGCGCTGCGCTCGCTCAGAGGAAGATGTCGGGGAACAGCTCGCTGTCGGGCGTTCCCGGCGTCGCCGCGTAGCGCGAGAAGTCGGTGACCCCGGCCCCGCGAAGCACCTGCTCCACGATCAGACTCTGGCCGGTGTGCTCCCGCGCCGGCCGCGTCAACACCTCATACGCGGCATCCGCGTAGACCTCGGGCGTGCGGCTGACCTTCATCATCCGGTCACCGCCGAGCGCGAACTGCACCGCGGCGGTCGCGATGGTCGTCTCGGGCCACAGCGTGTTCGCCGCGATGCCGTCCTTCGCGAACTCGGCAGCCAGGCCGAGCGTCGCCATCGTCATGCCGTACTTCGCGAGCGTGTACCCGGTGTGGGCGCCCAGCCACCGCGGTGTGATGTTGAGGGGCGGAGACAGCGACAAGATATGCGGGTTCTCGGACTCCCTCAGGATCGGAACAGCCGCGCGGCTCAGCATGAACGTGCCGCGCACATTGACGTCCTGCATCAGGTCGTACTTCTTCTCGGCGAGCTCCAGCGAGCCCGAAAGGTCGATGACCGATGCGTTGTTGACGACGATGTCGATGCCGCCGAACTCACCCTGCGTCTTCAGCACCGCCGCGGTGATGTCGTCGTCGTTGCGCACGTCGCCGACGATCGGTAACGCCCGCCCGCCCGCCGCCTCGATCTCGGCCGCCGCGCTGTGCACCGTGCCCTCGAGCTTGGGATGCGGGGCGTCGGTCTTGGCGAGCAGAGCGATGTTGGCCCCGTCACGCGCGGCGCGCAGGGCGATGGCGAGGCCGATGCCCCGGCTGCCGCCGGACATCAGGATGGTCTTTCCGGCGAGTGTCATGCGGTGCCCCTGTCGTGGCTGGTCTTGGCGGATGCCGCCGCGAACGCCGCCACGCGCGCCGTCGCATCCGGGGTGTCGAAGCTTGCGCCGATCGTGCGCGCCTCGTCGTCGAGGTTGTCGGCGAACGCGCGCCGCGCACCGGTGCGGACGAGGCGCTTGGCCTGACCGAATGCCGCGGTCGCACCGCGGAGCCAGAACCCGGCGATCTCGGCGGCGCGCGCGGCAGGGTCGTCGGCGACCTCGGTGATGAGCCCCCACTCCAGCGCCGTCGCGGCGTCGATGGTGAGGTCGTCGAGCAGCATCCGCAGGGCGCGCGTCTGCCCGATCGCCGCCGGCAGCAGCGTCGAGACGCCGAGGTCGGGGGTGAGACCGATGTTCGCGTACTTGCTGACGAAGCGCGAGCGCTCCGACGCGACGATGTAGTCCGCCGTCAGCATGAGGCCCAGTCCGCCGCCGGCGACGGCGCCCTGCACCGCCGCGACCACCGGGGTGTCGGATTCGACGAACGTGCGGATGCCGTCGTGGATCACGTTCGCCATGGCCGTGATGTCGGCACCGCTCGATCCCGACGCGGCCATCTCGACCACGTCACCGCCCGCGCAGAATGCGGGGCCGGCGGCATCCAGAATCACGGCACCCACCGACGCATCGGCGGTGATCTCGTGCGCGAGGTCACGCCAGCGGGTGCCCATCTCGAAACCCATCGCGTTCAGCGACGCGGGGCGGTTGAACGTCAGGCGCGCGAGCGCTCCGTCGCGCGTGTGGATGATCGAGTCGCTCATGCGCGATTCTCCCTCGTCGAGCGTTCGATATTCAGTCCGCCGCACCTGCCGCCGCGACGTGCGCTCCGCAAAGGCGGCCTCTCGACCGCGTGCGTGGAGCGTGGAGACTGAATACGGAACGGGGTCGGGTTCGCGAACCGGGGCGACGTCGGCGTCTGCGCCGCGCGCGAGCCGATCGAGTCGCTCACTTGGGAGCCATCCGGATCGCGCCGTCGAGACGGATCGTCTCGCCGTTGAGGTAGCCGTTGCGGACGATCTCGGCGACGAGACTCGCGTATTCGTCCGGCCGGCCGAGCCGCGGCGGGTAGGGCACCTGCTGGCCGAGACTCTCCTGTGCCGCTTCGGGAAGGCCCGCCAGCATGGGCGTCTCCATGATCCCGGGGGCGATCGTGACCACCCGGATGCCGTGGCGCGCGAGTTCGCGGGCGATCGGCAACGTCATCGCGTGCACGCCCCCCTTGCTCGCGGAGTAGGCCGGCTGACCGATCTGGCCGTCGAAGGCAGCGACCGACGCCGTATTGACGATGACGCCGCGCTCTGCGCCGTCGACGGGTTCGCTCTGGGCCATCGCAGCCGCCGACTGGGCGATGACGTTGTAGGTGCCGACGAGGTTGATCCGGATGATGCGCTCGAAATCGGCCAGATCGGTGGGCACCAGATCGCGGTCGAGCACCTTGGCCGGCGGGGCGATGCCGGCGCAGTTGACGACAACGCGCAGTGGCCCCTGAGCGACGGCGGTCTCCACCGCAGCGGCAACCTGGCCGGGATCGGTGACATCGGCCGGGGCGAAGGTGCCCCCGAGTTCCGCCGCGCGTGCCACGCCGGCCGAGCGCGGCAGGTCGAGGATGACGACGTGGGCACCCGCCTCGGCAAGGCGCCGCGCGGTGGCGAGACCAAGGCCGCTGGCCCCACCGGTGACGAGCGCGGATGCGCCGGCGATGTCCATGGATTCTCCTTCGAAGTCCGGATCCCTGTCCGCCGACTGCCCGACGGGATGCTACTGCGTATCAGCATACGCGGTACTAAGTCTCATCGCCTGCGGACGATGTCGCTCAGCCGCGCCAACAGATCGTCGGGACGCGCGAGCAGTACGCGCGCGTCGGAGCGGGCGACGAGGTGATCCAGAAACCGCGACGCCATCTCGGCATCCCGTCGCCGGTAGCCCGACAGGTAGTGCGGGGTGGCGGCCCATTCGAGGTGCGCCCCGTCGGTCGTGGTCAACCGAACCGGGAACGTGGGGGTCTCGGCGATGTCGCCGGTGGACCCGCCGAAGATCCCCTCCACGAGCGGCACCACCGTGTCGCCCAGGGCGGGATGCGGCCACCACGTGGTCGGCACCTTGGCGGTGATGGCTCTCACCTCGGTCCACGGCACGAACCCCGAGGGCGCTGCGCCGAGCGCGGGCTGCAGCCCATCCGGCCGCAGGCGCACGTGGCGGGCCGCGACGTCTCCCAGGGCGATCGCAGGGCCCAGCTCGTCGTCGAGAGCGGTGAGGACGCCGACGCGGCGGGAGGAGGTGACGGGCACAGTTCATCTCACCATGACCGCGCCGGGGTGCGCGAGGGGCAGGATGGATGCCGTGAGCATCCCCGCGGGCGACATCGAGGTCCCCGAGTCCGTGCGACGACTGGCGGCGGGCGCCAGCCTCGTCCCGGTGTGGCGTAATGCGATGGGCGGCGTCACCTTCCGCACCGGCGACGGCCGCTACATCAAGCATGGGCCCCGCAACGCCGAGACGACGATGTCCGGCGAAGCCGACCGCCTGGCGTGGGCCGACGCCTACACGCCGGTGCCCGAGGTTCTCACCCACGGTCGCGACGACGACCAGGAATGGCTCGTGACGCGGGCGCTTCCGGCGCTATCCGCCGTCGACCCGCGGTGGATCGCCGACCCGGCCGCGGCGGTGGCTGCCGTCGGCGCCGGCCTCCGCGCCTTCCACGATGCACTGCCGGTCGAGGACTGCCCGTTCGACTGGGGCGTTGCCACGCGCGTCGCCACGGCGCGGGCCCGCGGCATCCGTCTGCCCGAGAAGCTCTGTGCCGCACCGCCGGCCGGACGCCTGGTCGTGTGCCACGGCGACGCGTGCTGCCCGAACACACTCCTCGACGAGGCCGGTCGGTGGAGCGCGCACGTCGATCTCGGCGCGCTCGGCGTCGCCGACCGTTGGGCCGACATCGCTGTGGCCGCGATGAGTACCGAGTGGAACTACGGCCCCGGCTGGGAGGGTGCGCTCCTCGACGCCTACGGCATCGCCCCCGACCCCGAGCGCGCCTCGTTCTACCGTGCTCTCTGGAACGCGACCTGAACGCTTCCCCGCACACGCAGAGTCGGGGGGGGGGGGGGGCCG
>CAUPYO010000021.1:0-12489 GCA_963515565.1 uncultured Microbacterium sp. | reverse complement strand
GCGCACGGGGGCGCAGCGCATCGGTGATGGCGATGAGGAAAGGGCGCACGGCACCCGTCCTCTCGGCGGTCTACTCATGGGTGTTCTGCCTAAAGAGAGGGCGGATGCCGTGCGTTATGACGCGGGTTCGCGAAATCAGTCGTCGACGACGGTGACCGCGACCTCGATGTTGCCGCGGGTCGCGTTGGAGTACGGGCACACCTGGTGCGCGGCATCCGCCAGCTGCTGAGCGACGGCGAGGTCGACGTCGGGGATGTTCACCTCGAGCGCCACGGCCAGCTGGAAGCCGCCCTGGCCGTTCGGGCCGATGCCGACGCGCGAGCCGACGCTCGAGCCCTCGATGCTCACCTTCTGGGCGCGGGCGACGCTCTGCAGCGCGCTGTGGAAGCACGCGGCGTAGCCGGCCGCGAACAGCAGCTCGGGGTTGGGGGCCTCGCCGGCGCCACCCATCTCCTTGGGAACGCGCACGTCGAAGTCGAGGATGCCGTCGGTGGTGCGGACGTGGCCGTTGCGGCCACCGCCGGTGGCGAGGGCTTCTGCGGTGTAAAGGGTGTCCATGGTGATTTCCTTTCGTGGAGGTTCGTGGAGGATTCGTGAGTCAGGCAGTGGCGCGCAGATCAGCGGCGATCGCACGCATGTTGGCGGTGATCGCCGAGAGCTGCTCGAGCAGTTCGCCGAGGTTTCGGCCACTGTCGACGAAGGCGGGCACGAGGCAGCCGGCGGCGGAGATGACCTCGGCGTGCACCGCGCGACCCGCCGCGGTCAGTTCGACGCGGACGACGCGCTCGTCGCCGGCATCGCGTCGGCGGGCCACCAGTGCGCGATCCTCGAGTCGCCGCAGCAGCGGCGAGAGGGTTCCCGAATCGAGGTTGAGCTCGTCGCCGAGGCCGCTCACCGTGCGCTCCCCCGCCGCCAGCACCACGATCGCGAGGTACTGCGGGTAGGTGAGCCTCCATGGCTTGAGCACCTCGCGGTACGCCTGCGTGGTCGCGTGCGACGCCGTATACATCGCGAAGCAGACGAACTCGTCGAGCGTGGTGGGAGCGGGCATACGGAAAGCATTGCACACAATTCAGTTGTGCACAATGCTTCTTCGGTTCTCAGCGTGTCAGCGTGAACCCGTCGGGGTCGCCCGGCCGCGGCGGCCGCAGCCGGGGCGGCAACGGCCACGGCAGCACGATGCCCTCATGCGGGCGACTCATGTCGCCGTAGTCGTCGACCTTCACGACGATCCGCGCCGGCGTCACCTCCACCAGCCGCACACGCACCGGCTCGCCCGGTGACCGTTCGAGCATCCACGGCTCGGCGAGGAAGGCGAGCCCGCGCTGCTCGAGCGCTTCTTCGGCATCCAGCCATTCGACGGATGCCGCGACCTCCCGGCCCAGAACGTCGATCGCCGTCCAGCCGTCGCCGTCGGGGCGAATCCAGCCGAGTCGCTCTCCGTCATCGCGGCGGTGCGGCGTCCAGTCGTCGGGAACCCCGTGTTGTCGGTCAACCACGACGCCCAGCCTAGGCATCACCCGGCGTCGACGCGACGGGGGCGACGCGGCAGCCGGGCGGACGTCAGGTACGCACGAAGAGGTACCCGCGATCGTCGAAGCCGCCGACGGCGAAGCCGTCCTCGGTGAGACCGAGAAACGCCTCGCGCACCCGATAGCGCCAGTCCAGCGCTTCGCCGGGCGCCTCGCGGCGAAGCCGCTCGATGTCGTCGGGCACCTCGACCGTGGTGACGATGTCGGGCTCTTGGGGCGCAGCCGCGACCGGCCCGTTCAGATGCCACGTCACGAACAGCCGATCGGTCTCGTCGCCGCGGTTCACGCCGTCATCCATCGCCCCGTAGTGGTCGATGAGGTAGTCCGATACGCGCGCGCCCACCGCGCGCAGGTTGAACGCGGCGTTGCGCGCCACGAGCGGATCGAAGGTCCACGTGATGCGGCCGATGCCGCGGGCGAGCGCCCACTCCCGCTGATGTTGCTTGAGCATCCGTCCGAGTCCCTGCCCCCGGAACTCCGGCGTGATGCCGGTGATGTGCGAATGCAGCGACAGGTCTTCCGGGGTGGCGAGAAAGCCGACCGACGCGCCGATCATCCGACTGCCGCCGCTGGCGTCGACCCCCGAGAGCCCCACCGCGTAGTTGCCGGCGTGCGCGAGCGCGCGCAGCAGGTTCGCGGGCATGCCGGTGCGGTCGCCGCCCCACACGTCGCTGAGCACGGCGGATGCCGCATCCATCTGAGCCACGGTCTCGAGGGGGCGGATCTCCACGGTTCCAGCGCTCATGCCAGCACCCTATGCCCGCGGAGGTGCGCGCCTCGAGCCGAGCCCGCGGACTCTGCGGGCCGATACCCTGAAAGGATGGCTTCAGACGACAGCGCGCGGCGACGATTGACACGGATGCCGCCACAGGGCGCGATCGTGGCGGTGCTGGCACTGGCCGGACTCGCCTCGTCGTTCATGTTCACGCTGGTCGTGCCGATCCAGACGCGGCTTCCGGAACTGCTGCAGGCGAGCCGGGACGACACGGCGTGGGTGGTCACGGCGACCCTGCTCGCGGCGGCCGTCATCACACCGATCGCGGGCCGCCTGGGCGACATGTACGGCAAGCGCCGCATCGTGCTCGTGCTGCTGGCCACCCTCGTGCTCGGCTCGGTCATCGCCGCACTGTCGACGAGCCTCGTCGGCCTGATCGTCGGCCGCGCCCTCCAGGGGGCCGTCACGGGCGTGATCCCGCTGGGAATCTCGATCCTGCGCGATGTGCTGCACGAAGACCGCGTCGACCCGGCCATCGCACTCATCAGCGCCACACTCGGTGTCGGCGGAGCGTTGGGACTGCCGGTCAGCGCTCTGGTGACCGAGAACGCCGACTGGCACGCGCTGTTCTGGACGGCGGCCGTGCTCGGCGTCATCGTGTTCGCCCTGGTCCTGGCGATTGTGCCGGTCAGCGTGCTGCGCACGGCGGGGCGTTTCGATTTCGCCGGTGCCGCAGGGCTGGCGGT
The DNA here is from genome assembly GCA_963515565.1 of uncultured Microbacterium sp. Classification (GTDB taxonomy): domain Bacteria; phylum Actinomycetota; class Actinomycetes; order Actinomycetales; family Microbacteriaceae; genus Microbacterium. The sequence continues at coordinate 9,496 of CAUPYO010000021.1, read as the reverse complement.
CGGTCTCCTCGGCATCCTGTTGGCGATCTCCCGCGGCGACGCGTGGGGGTGGACGTCGCCGGCGACGCTCGCCTGCGGTCTGGGCGGGGTTCTCGTCCTTCTCGGATGGGGCTGGTATGAGCTGCGCATCGCCGAACCGCTGCTCGACCTGCGCGTCGCGGCCCGTCGGCCGGTGCTGCTCACGAACCTCGCCTCGGTGGCGATCGGCTTCTCGCTGTTCGCCTCGAACGTGTCGTACCCGCAACTTCTCGAGCTGCCCGCGCCGGCCGGATTCGGCCTCTCGCTGCTGGCCGCAAGCCTCGTCATCATGCCTTCAGGTCTCGTGATGATGGTGCTCTCGCCGTTCTCCGGTCGCCTCGCCGGGTCGGTCGGGCCGCGACGCCTGCTCGTCCTGGGCGCGATCGCCCTCATCGCCGCCTACGGGTTCAGCCTGTTCTTGGCGAGCGAGGTCTGGCACATCCTGGTCGCGAACCTGCTGATCGGCGTGGGCATCGGTTTCGGCTACGCCGCCATGCCGATGCTCATCATGCGCTCGGTCCCGCAGAGCGAGTCCGGCGCCTCCAACGGCCTCAACGCGCTGTTCCGTTCGTTGGGTACCAGTGTCGCCGCGGCCGTCGTGGGCGCCGTGCTCGCCGGCATGTCGTCGATGCAGGACGGACGGCAGCTGCCCACGGCATCCGCCTTCCACGTGTCGTTCATGCTGGGTCTCGCTGCCGCGATCATCGCCCTCGTGGTCGCCGCGTTCATTCCCCTGCGCCCCGCCGAGGAGCACCACCCGGCGCTGCCCGCCGACCATTAGCCTCGCTGCATGAGTTCACACCCCGCAGAGGCCCCCACCGGCGACAGCGACACCCGCTTCTTCGGGCAGCCGTGGGCACTCGCGCACGTGTTCGGCGTGGAGATGTGGGAGCGGTTCAGCTTCTACGGCATGCAGGGCATCCTGCTGATCTACCTGTACTACTCCGCGAGTCAGGGCGGGCTCGGCGTCGATCAGAGCGTCGCGGCCGGAATCGTCGGCGCGTACGGCGGCGCGGTGTACCTGTCGACGGTGCTCGGCGCGTGGATCGCCGACCGCGTGCTGGGCGCGGAGCGCGTGCTGTTTCTGAGCGCGGTCGTCATCATGGCGGGTCACATCGCCCTCGCGGCGTTGCCGGGTTTCGTCGGAGTCGGCGTGGGGCTGGTGCTCGTGGCAATCGGTTCGGGAGGACTCAAAGCCACCGCGACCAGCGTCGTCGGCACGCTCTACGGCCCCGACGACACCCGACGCGACGGGGGATTCTCGCTGTTCTACCTCGGAATCAACCTGGGGGCGTTCGCCGGGCCGCTGCTGACCGGCCTGCTGCAGTCGACCGTCGGATTCCACTGGGGCTTCGGCCTCGCCGCACTCGGCATGGCCCTCGGACTCGTGCAGTACTCGTTCGGTCGGCGACAGCTGCCTGCCCAAGCGCGCCGCGTGCCCAACCCTCTGCCGCGCAGCCGCTATCCGCTGATGATCGGCGTCGCCGTCGGCGGGATCGCGCTGATCGTGGTGCTCGTGCTCATCGGGGTGATCCGGGCCGACAACCTCGCCCTGATCGTCATCGTCGTGGTCATCGGCGCGGCGATCGCCTACTTCGCGGTCATCTTGTCGAGTCGGAAAGTGGATGCCGAGGAGCGCAGCCGCGTCTGGGGGTTCGTCCCCCTGTTTCTCACCTCGGTGGCTTTCTGGTCGCTGTACCAGCAGCAGTTCACCGTGCTGACGGTCTACTCCGACAAGCGCCTCGACCGCAATCTGTTCGGCTGGGAGATGCCGGTGTCGTGGGTGAACTCGATCAACCCCATCTTCATCATCGTGCTCTCCGGCGTGTTCGCCGCGATCTGGACGAAGCTCGGCGCACGCCAACCCGCAACGCCGGTGAAGTTCGGCCTCGCTGCGATCGTGATGGGCTCGGCCTTCCTGCTGTTCCTGCCGTTCGCCGGCGGCGGCGAGAACTCCACCCCGCTGCTGGCGATCGTCGGCATCCTGTTCGTGTTCACCGTGGCCGAGCTGCTGCTGTCGCCGGTCGGACTGTCGGTGACGACGAAGCTGGCACCCGAAGCGTTCCACACGCAGATGGTGGCGCTCTTCTTCTTGTCGGTGGCGCTCGGCACCGCCATCGCCGGTCAACTCGCCAAGCTCTACAACCCCGACGACGAGCTGCCGTACTTCTCGGTGCTGGGCCTCATCGCCGTGGGCGTGGGGGCGCTGCTCCTGCTGTTCGTGAAGCCGGTGCTGCGACTCATGCGCGGGGTGCGCTGAGCGCCCGGAGCGCACCGGCACCGAGCACCGTCACACCGTCACTGCACGTCACACACGCGCGGTGGCGTCGGCGACCGTCGTACGCTGGGAGCGGCTCGAAAACCGGAAGCCTCCGCCTTGAGCAGCCCGCATCCTTTTGCCGCTGCAAGAGCCTTCTGACACTCGCCCGCACCGCGGGCCACCGTCCCTCAGGAGGAGACCCATGTCCGTACCGACCACCACCTCCGGCAGCCTGCCGCGCACGGCCGCGCTCATCGAGGCGAACGCCGCGCGCAGCCTCGCCGACGACGGCTTCACTCTGCAGTCGACGCCCGCCTTCGACGCACTCACCGCCCAGGCCGTCGTCGACGTCGTCGAGCGCCAGCGCGCCGCGGGAATCACGCTCGTCGGCGATGGCGAGTTCGGCAAGGCGATGTCGAACGCCGTCGACTACGGCGCCTGGTGGTCGTACTCGTTCCAGCGGGTCGCGGGCCTCTCGCTCACCGACGTCAACGCGTTCAACGAGCCGCCGGTGCGCTCCGAGCCGGGCGAGATCCACCTCACGAGCTTCCTCGATCGTCGCGACCGTCAGCTGTTCCCCGCCGTCTACGCCGAAGCGGTCGAGGCGGGGCGCACGGCGACGGCCTTCCCGACGACCACGGGGCCGTTGACGTACCGCGGGCACGATGCCGTGGCATCCGATATCCGCAACCTCAGCGGCGCGCTACGCAGCGGCGAGCAGGGCTTCCTCACGGCGATCGCCCCGGGGTCCGCGGCACGGGTGCGCAACGAGTACTACGCCACCGAGGAGGAGCACATCTTCGCGTGGGCCGATGCGCTGCGCGAGGAGTACCGTGCGATCGTCGACGCCGGCCTCATCCTGCAGCTGGACGACCCGTCGCTCGCGGAGAACTTCGACCAGATCAGCCCCGAGCCCTCGATCGCCGACTACCAGGCGTTCACGAAGATCCGCATCGACGCCATCAACCACGCGATCGCCGGCCTGCCGAAGGAGCAGGTGCGGCTGCACCTGTGCTGGGGCTCGTGGCACGGTCCGCACACCACCGACATCGAGCTGAAGGACATCCTGCCGGTCGTGCTGCAGGCGAACGTCGGGTCGATCTCGTTCGAGGCGGGAAACGTCCGCCACGAGCACGAGTTCGGTGTCTGGGCCGACGCCGCCGTTCCCGATGACCTCGTGCTGGTGCCGGGCGTGGTCAGCCACGCCACGAACGTCGTCGAGCATCCCGAACTCGTCGCGCAGCGCATCCGCCGCTTCACCGACATCGTCGGCGCCGACCGGGTCATCGCCTCCACCGACTGCGGCCTCGGCGGGCGCCTGCACCCCGACATCGCGTGGGCGAAGCTGCAGACCCTCGGCGACGGCGCGCGCCGCGCCTGAGCCGCGGCATCCGCCCCGTCGGAAACTGACGGGCCCGCCGATCGGGCAGAATCGAGGAATGTCACCCGTGCACGATCCCCACCTCCCCGCCGACCACGCCTGCCTGATCGTGCACGGCAGCGACAAGCCCGGCATCGTCGCAGCGGTCTCAGCGATGATCACCCGCATCGGCGGCAACATCGTCGCGTTCGACCAGTTCTCCGACGATCACCGCGGCGGGGCCTACTTCCAGCGCGTCGTGTTCCACCGGCCCGACTTCGCTCTCGCGCGCCCGACCATCGAGGCGGACATCGCCGGCACGCTCGCCGACTTCGAGCTGGAGTGGTCGCTGACCGACCAGTCGGTGCCCAAGCGGATGGCGATCCTCGCCTCCAAGCAGGACCACTGCCTGCTTGACCTGCTGTGGCGTCACCGCCGGGGGGATCTGCCGGTCACGATCCCGATGGTGATCTCCAACCACGCGACGACGGCGGAGGATGTCCGCAGCTTCGGCGTGCCGTTCTTCCACGTGCCATCCGCGGTGGGCCCCGACAAGTCGGCGTCGGAGGAGGAGATCCTGAAGCTGCTCGTCGGCAACGTCGACTTCGTCGTGCTGGCGCGCTACATGCAGATCCTGTCGCCCGAATTCCTGGAGCGCCTCGGCGTGCCGGTGATCAACATCCACCACTCCTTCCTGCCCGCCTTCATCGGCGCGGAGCCGTACAAGAAGGCCAAGGAGCGCGGCGTCAAGCTCATCGGCGCGACCTCGCACTACGTCACCGGCGACCTCGACGAGGGGCCGATCATCGAGCAGGACACCGTGCGGGTCACCCACGCCGAGTCATCGGCCGAGCTCGCCCGTCGCGGTGCCGACGTCGAGCGCCAGGTGCTGTCGCGAGCGGTGCTGTGGCACGCGCAAGACCGCGTCATCCGACACGGCAACCACACGATCGTCTTCTGACCGCGGGTCACCGCCGGGCGGCGCGGATCAGTACACGTACTCCATGAGGTCGAGCCCGAGGGCGCGGAAGGCTTCGTGCGCCCGCAGCCGGTGGGCCACCGAGAGGTCGTCGAAGCAGACGATCAGCGCGTAGGCGGCACCGGCGCGCGGCCCCGCGATCACACCGGCTTCGGCGCGGATGCCGTCGCCGCGACCGGTTTTGTTGACGAACAGCAGGCCGTGGCGGTCGTCGTCGTGCGCGAACGGGTCGAGCGCGGTGCTGGCCGCGACGAGAGCGAGGTCCTGATTGAGACTCAGCCACTCCGACACCTGAGCGCTGACCGCCGGCGAGATGACCTGCGCGTTGACGAGGCCGGCGAACAGCGTGACGAGCTCGCCCGTCGAGGCGAGCCCGACGTGCGGGGCGTCATCGAGTCCGCGCTCGTCGCGGAAGCCGTCGATGAGCGCCGTCTTGACGAGCCCGATCTGCTCGGTGCGCGCTCGCACCGCATCGAGCCCCACCCGCTCCAGCAGGGCGTTGGCCGCAGCCGCATCCGAGGCCGCGGCGGCGAGCACCGCCAGGTCGCGCACCGGCAGCGCCGGGGCTGCCAGGCGGTGCCAGATGCCGCCCACCGTCACCGGCGCGACGGAACTGCGCTCGATGATCTCCAGCGGGTCGAGCGTGCCGGCATCCAGCTGCGCGGCCACCTCGATGAGAAGCGGCACCACGCCGATTCCGGCCACCGGCAGCACCAGGTGAGCATCGCCGGCGAGCACCGTCGTGCCCGAATCGAGATCGGTGACGCACACCGACACCTGGGCTCCGGCCGCGGCGACAGCGTCGAGGGCGGCGAGCGCCGCAGAGAACGAACGCGCTCGCCCGGCCGACCGCCGCGGCGAGCGCCGAGTCGCCGCGCGCTCACCGCGCCGCGATGACGATGCCCGACCTGCGCTGTCCACGCGGAGTGCTCCGTTCTCGGTCTGTGCGTCGCATTCCGCCGGTGTCTGTCCGTCCGGTCGGCCGGCGGACGACCGCCGACCGGACGACGCCGTGGTCACCAGATCGTGACGCGCTGATCGGCGTCGAGCCAGAGCGCGTCGGTCTCGGTGACGTCGAACGCGCGGTAGAACGCGTCGATGTTGCGCACGATCTGGTTGCAGCGGAACTCGTTCGGCGAGTGCGGGTCGATGGTCAGCAGGCGGATGGTCTCGGCATCCCGCCCCTTCTGCTGCCAGATCTGCGCCCAGCTGAGCAGAAGGCGCTGGATGCCGGTCAGCCCGTCGATGATCGGGCCGTCGACGTTCTCGTCCGTGGTGTCGGCGCCGAGCGACAGGCGGTACGCCTTGATCGCGATGCCGAGGCCGCCGAGGTCGCCGATGTTCTCGCCGATCGTCAGCGCCCCGTTGACGTGGTGTTCGGCTCCGAGTCCCTGCGGGACGAGGGCGTCGTACTGGGCGATGAGGGCGGCCGTGCGCTGCTGGAAGGCAGCGCGGTCGTCGTCGGTCCACCAGTCGCGAAGTGTGCCGGTGCCGTCGAACGCCGATCCCTGATCGTCGAAGCCGTGGCCGATCTCGTGACCGATCACCGCTCCGATGCCGCCGTAGTTCGCGGCTGGATCGCGGTCGAGTTCGAAGAACGGGTACTGCAGGATGGCCGCGGGGAACACGATCTCGTTCATCAGCGGGTTGTAGTACGCGTTGACCGTCTGGGGCGTCATGTACCACTCGTCGCGATCGATCGGGGCCCCGAGCTTGGCGATCTGGCGTTCGTGCTCCCACGCGTTGGTGCGGCGGACGTTGCCCATGAGATCGGCGGCGTCGACCTCGAGCGCGGAGTAGTCCTTCCAGGTCGAGGGGTAGCCGACCTTGGGCGTGAATGCCGCGAGCTTCTCCAGCGCGCGATCTCGCGTCTGCGGTGTCATCCAGTCGAGCGTCTCGATCGACTGGCGGTACGCCTCGATGAGGTTCGCGACCAGCTGGTCCATCTCGACCTTCGCCGCCGGCGGGAAATGGCGTTCGACGTAGACCTTGCCGACGGCTTCACCCATCGCGGCCTCGACGAAGCTGACGCCGCGCTTCCACCGCTCGCGGTTGACCGGCACTCCGGTGAGCTCGGTGCCGTAGAAGGCGAAGTTGGCCTCGACGAACGCGCTCGACAGGAACGCGGCCGAGGCCCGCACGATGTGCAGTCGCAGCCACGCCTTCCAGTCGTCGAGCCGGCTGTCGACGAGCAGGGCGCCGAGGCCGCTGAAGTAGCTGGGCTCGTTGACATTGATCTCGGCGAAGCCGTCGCGGCGGCCGGGGGCCACGGCGTCGAGCCAGGGGTCGAGGTCGACGCCGACGAGATGCTGCACCTGGTCCCACGTCATGAGGTTGTACGTGGCGACCGCGTCGCGCGTGCGGACGTTGTCCCAATGGTGGGTGGCCAGCTCGGTCTCGAGCGCGAGGACGCGGTCGGCTTGGCGCCCGGCATCCTCCACCTCGATGCCCGCCAGCTGCAGCACCGTCTGCACGTAGTCGCGGAAAGCGACGCGCGTCTTGTCGAAGTTCTCCAGCCGGAAGTAGCTCTCATCCGGAAGCGACAGCCCCGACTGCACGAAGAAGGAGATGTAACGCGCGGGGTTTCCGGGGTCCGGCTCGATGTAGACGCCGATCATCCCGCCGATGCCCTCGCGCTCGAGTTCGCCGACGGTGCGCAGCAGCGCCGGGATGGAGTCGATCGCGTCGACGCGCGCGAGCTGATCGCGCAGCGGCTCTGCGCCGAGCTGCTCGATGCGCTCGGTGTCCATGAAGCTCGCGAACAGGTCACCGATCTTGCGCGTCTCGGTTCCCGGTTCGGCGTCCGTCGACTCCTCGATGATCGTCCGCACGTCTTTCTCGGCCTGCTCGGCGATGAGGTGGAACGATCCCCACCTGGCCTTGTCGTCCGGGATCTCGGTGCGCTCCAGCCAGGCACCGTTCACGTGACGGAACAGGTCGTCCTGAGGACGGATGCCGGGGCTCAACTCGGACAGCTCGATTCCCGAGCGCAAGGAGGGGGCGGTCATGCCGTACAGGATACGCGCCACGTCTGTCCGCCGGATCTGTGTTCACCCGTCGTTCGTCCCACCCCGCCCGCGCCCCGCGTCGGCACTCCCCTCTAGGCTCGGAGCATGCCCGCACCGACCCTCAACCGCGAGATCCTGCGGCTGGCGGTTCCGGCGCTGGGCGCGCTGGTGGCGGAGCCGATGTTCCTCATCGTCGACGCCGCGCTCGTCGGCCATCTGGGTGTCGTCCCGCTGGCGGGTCTGGGCATCGCGTCCGCCGTGCTGCAGACGATCGTCGGCCTGATGGTCTTCCTCGCCTACTCCACCACCCCCGCCGTCGCGCGCCGCTTCGGCGCCGGCGACCACACCAATGCCGTGCGCGCGGGCATCGACGGCTTGTGGCTCGCGCTGGGTCTCGGCGCCGTGCTGGCCGTCGTCGGCTCTCTGCTCACGCCGTGGCTGGTGTCGCTCTTCGGCGCGGCGCCCGATGTCGCCCATCAGGCGACGATCTACCTGCAGTTGTCGATGTGGGGGCTGCCCGCGATGCTCATCGTCTTCGCGGCGACCGGACTGCTGCGCGGCATGCAAGACACGGTCACCCCGCTGTGGATCGCAGGGGCCGGCTTCGGCCTCAACGCCCTACTGAACGCGCTGTTCATCTACGGGTTCGGGTGGGGCATCGCCGGCTCCGCCGCGGGCACGATCGCCGCGCAGTGGGCGATGGTCGGCGGCTACGCGATCGTCGTGGGCCGGCTGGCGCAGCGTCACGCGGCATCCCTTCGTCCCCAGCCAGGCGGGCTGCGCGGCTCGGCGCAGGCGGGAGGCTGGCTGTTCCTGCGCACCGTGTCGCTGCGGGCGTCACTGCTGGCGACGGTGTTCGTCGCGACGGCGCTCGGCACCGACGAACTGGCCGGATGGCAGGTGGCGTTCACGATCTTCTCGACGGCGGCCTTCGCCCTCGACGCGCTCGCGATCGCGGCGCAGGCGCTCATCGGGCGCGGGCTCGGCGCAGGAGATGAAGCGTTCGTGCGGCGCGTGCTCGGGCGGACCGTCGCGTGGGGGGCGTGGTTCGGCGTCCTGGTCGGCGCGGCGATCGGCGGACTGTCGGGCGTGATCGGCCTGGTGTTCACGGGGTCGGACGCCGTCGCCGCACTCGTCCAGCCGGCCCTGATCGTGCTCGCCGTCGCGCAGCCCGTCTGCGGCGTCGTGTTCGTGCTCGACGGAGTACTCATGGGGGCAGGCGACGCCCGCTACCTCGCACTCGCCGGGGCCCTCAACCTGATCCCCTATCTGCCGTCGCTCGTCGTGCTGTGGCTGCTGCATCCGACAGGAGCACCCGGGCTGATGTGGCTCGCGGTCTGCTTCTTCGGCGTCTACATGCTGGCGCGGCTGGCGACGCTCGGCTGGCGCGTGCGGCGCCCCGAGTGGGTCACGGCCGGGGCGTAGGCCTCACGCCCAGCGACGGCACCACTCGTACATGACGACGGCGGCGGCGGCGCTCGCGTTGATCGAGCGCGTCGAGCCGTACTGGGTGATCTCGACGACCGCGGATGCCGCGGCCACCGCCTCGGCCGACAGGCCCGGTCCCTCCTGACCGAACAGCAGCACGCAGCGCTCGGGCAGCTCGGCGCGGTCGACCGGCACAGACCCGTCGACGTTGTCGACGGCGATCACGGCAATGCCGGCATCCTGAGCCCAGGCGGTGAACGCGGCGACGTCGTCGTGGTGACGCACGTGCTGATAGCGGTCGGTCACCATCGCGCCGCGGCGGTTCCACCGGCGCTTGCCGATGATGTGCACCTCGGCGGCTCCGAAGGCGTTCGCGCTGCGGACGATGGAGCCGATGTTCATGTCGTGCTGCCAGTTCTCGATGGCCACGTGGAACGGATGCC